>JAJYAW010000529.1 GCA_021779335.1 Myxococcales bacterium
GATGACCCCCCGCTCGCGCTCCTCCTGGGTGGTGGCGGCCGGGGGCGCGGCCGCGCCGGCCGCCGTCCGCTCCAGGCGCACGTCGCGGATGGTGGACTGGGCCGCCGCGGTGGGGCCGGTGGGCGCCGCGCCGAAGAGCTCGGCCTCGGCCCGCTCGCGCGGGATCTCGCGCGCGCCCGCGCTGGCCCGGAGCGCCCGCTGCTCGGCGCGCCGCTCCGGGGTGAGGTAGCCGTAGAGGTCGCGGAACGACTGCAGGTCGAGCAGGCAGGTGATGGAGGCCAGGTTGGACCGCTCCAGGCCGGCGAACTCCACCACCCCGCGGACCGGGACGTTGATGGCGTTCATGTAGCCCGACTTGGACGGGGCCTTGATGGTGATGGTGTCGCCCACCTTGAACAGGTAGAGCTGCAGCAGCGGCGCCAGCTCCCGGTAGAAGAACTGGTAGCGCACCTCGAAGTCGGCGTCGCGCACGTCGAAGAAGGCCACCAGCAGCTTCTTCAGGTCCGGCTCCTGGCTGTGCAGCACCCGGCGCAGCCGCTCGCCGGCCTGGGCCGCCTGCACCTCGTCGAGCTGCAGCAGCAGCTCGCGCGTCTGCCGGGTGTTCTCCTTGACCCAGCGCTCCAGCTCGGGGTCGCCGGCGATGCGGCGGCCGCGCTGCAGCGCCTGGCGGATGAGGTCGAGGCGCCGGGCCTGCTTCAGCTTGAGGTACTGCTCCGAGTAGTAGCGCCCCACCAGCACGCCCCGCTCGCCGGCCGCCGGGGCCCTCCCCTCGACCACCCGCAGCCGGTCGAAGGCCGCCTGGAAGGCGGGGATGTCGGTGCCCACGTAGCGGATGAAGGTGAACCCGCCGTCCACCTGCTGCGGGGCGATGCGGTTCTCCAGGAACTCCAGCCCCGCCAGCGGGTCGCGGTCGAAGCCCGCCCAGAAGGCCTCGCCGTCGGCGCGCTCCAGGTCGGCCCAGTCGCGCTCGCGCTCGGCCCGCTCGGCCGGCGGGACGTCGATGAGCCGGCGGGCCTGGCCCAGCTCGGCGTGGAGCAGGCCGACCATGCGGCGCACGTGGTCGCGCCGGGCCTTGAAGCGGCGCCCCCGCTCGCCGGGATCGCCGGCGGCCCCGGCGCGCACGTCGTCGCGGAGCGCGGCCAGCACCCGGTCGAACTGGTTGCCGGAGGAGACGAAGGCCTGCCCGAGCCCCATGGGCACCACCGCCTTCACGTTGGGGACGGCGGCCACCACCTTCTTCACCTGGACGAAGTCCTCCAGCGGCTCCAGGTCGGGCTCGCGCCCCATGCCGCCGAAGAGGGCCAGGTCGTCGGGCGAGGCGGCGCTGTAGACCTGGAGCTGGCCGGCCAGGCTCCCCTGGATGGAGCGGCGCATTCCGCCCACCAGCGAGTCGACCAGCGCGCCGCCGAAGACCGTGATGGTGGCGCCGAGCACGATGATGCCGCCCACGATGAGCGTCTTGACCCGGCTGGCCAGGAGGTTGCGGAAGGCGATGCGGACGAGGACGCCGCTCGTGCCGAGGCCCGGGCGCATGCGATCAGGCCCTCGCCCCGGCCGGCTGGGCCGGGGCGGGCTCGCGGCCGGCCACGGCGCCGTCGGCGATGCGGACGATGGCCGAGGCGTGGGACATCACCTTGGGATCGTGGGTCGAGAAGACGAAGGTGGTGCCGTCGCGCTGGTTCAGCTCCTTCATGAGGTCGATGATGTTGGCGCCGGTCTGCGAGTCGAGGTTGGCGGTCGGCTCGTCGGCCAGCACCAGGGCCGGGCGCGTCACCAGGGCGCGCGCCACCGCCACGCGCTGGCGCTGGCCGCCGGAGAGCTCGCTGGGACGGTGGCGGGCGTGGTCGCGGATGCCCACCGCCTCGAGCAGGCCGTCGACCCGCTCGCGCCGCGCCCGGGTGGTCAGGCCGCCCTGGAGCAGGAGCGGGAACTCGACGTTCTGGTAGACGTCCAGCACGGCCACCAGGTTGAAGCTCTGGAAGATGAAGCCGATGCGGTGGAGCCTGAGCCCGGTGAGCGCCCGCTCGGAGAGGCGCGAGGTGTCGTGGCCGTCCACGGTCACGGTCCCCGCGCTCGGCGTGTCGACGCAGCCGATGAGGTTGAGCAGGGTGGTCTTGCCGGAGCCGGAGGGGCCGGCGATGGAGAGGAACTCCCCCTTCTCCACGTCCAGCGACACGCCGCGCAGCGCGTGGACGTGCGTCTTGCCGAGCAGGTAGTCCTTGGAGACGTCGCGAACCGAGATGATGGCCATGCGGTGCCCTTCCTGGCGTCCCGCCGCGGCGCCGGGCCGGGGCGGCCTGCGGGCGCGGCGGCCCGGGCAGGCGGCCGGGGAGTCTACCCCCTCGGCCGCCGGGCCGCTCGGTCCAGGGAGGCGTCAGTCGTCCTGCCGGCCCACGCCCACGGCGAACCCGCCCGGCTCCTCCTCCTCCGCGTGGACCAGCCACGGGCGGCAGCAGACCGGGCAGTCCTCCACGTAGGTCTGCGACGCCCCGCCGCCGGGGTCGATGAAGATGGTGACGAGCTCGCCGCAGTACGGGCACTCCACCTCGAAGTCCACGCCGCCAGCATAGCCGCCCGGCGAGGCCCGCGCCGCGCCCGGCCGTGCGCTATGTTCCCGGGGCGTGAAGAGGAAGCCCTTCCACTCGCCCTTCGAGAAGCTGGCCGGCCTGAAGAAGGCGCTCGAGGTCCCCCCCGCGCCCAGGCCCGCGCCGCCGCCGCCCCCGCCCGCCG
>JAJYAW010000530.1 GCA_021779335.1 Myxococcales bacterium
CGGGTGGCCTGCGGCGGCGGCACGGCGCTCCTCGTCACCGAGCTGCAGCCGGAGGGGAGGAAGCGCATGACGGCCGCCGCCTTCCTGAACGGCGTGGGGCTCCGCCCCCTGGTGCTCGGCACGTGACCGCCCGCCCCGTCACCGCCCGCAGCCTCGCCTTCGACGTGCTGCTGCGCGTCGAGGACGGCGGCGCCTTCGCCTCGCGCGCCCTGGACGCGGCGCTCTCCCAGGTGGGCGCGCTCGATCCCAGGGAGATCGGGCTGGCCACCGAGCTCACCTACGGCACGCTGCGGCGCGCCCTCTCGCTCGACGCCGCGCTGGCGCCTCACTCCAGCCGGCCCATCGACAGGCTCGACCCGGCCACGCGGGTGCTGCTCCGCCTGGGCGCCTACCAGCTCCTCCACCTCGGGACGGCGCCCCACGCCGCGGTCGGGGAGACCGTGGAGCTGGCCAAGCAGCGGGACCACGGGCGGGCCGCCGGCTTCATCAACGCCGTCCTCCGCGCGCTCCTCCGCGCCGGGCCGGCCGCCCCGCCCCCCGAGCTGGCGACCGACCCGGTCGGCCACGTCGCCGCCGCCGAGGCGCTGCCGCGCTGGCTGGCGGCCGAGTGGGTCGAGTGGCTGGGCGCCGGCGAGGCGCTGGCGCTGGCCCGGGCCATGAACGGTGCGGCGCCGCTCACCATCCGCTCGCCGCGGCGCGACGAGCTGCTGGCGGCGGCGCGCCAGGCCGGGCTGGAGGCGCGGCCCTGCGACCGCTCGCCGGACGGGCTGATCCTCTCTGGCGCCTCGGTGGCGGCGCTCGCCCGCGCCGCCGGGGCCATCCCGTTCCAGGTGCAGGACGAGGGGGCCCAGCTGGCCACGCTGCTGGCGGCAGGTCACCTGCGCGGGCAGAAGGCGCGGGTCCTCGACACCTGCGCCGCGCCGGGCGGCAAGGCCTTCCACCTCGCCGAGCTGCTCGGCCCGGGCTCGGAGGTGGTGGCGGTGGAGCTCCACCCGCGCAAGGCGGAGACGCTCCGGCAGGAGGCGAGGCGGCGCGGCCTGCCGGTCACCGTCCTCTGCGCCGACGCCTCCGGGCCCATCCCCGGCCTCGAGGAGGGGAGCTTCGACGCGGTGCTGGTGGACGCTCCCTGCGCCGGGCTGGGGACGCTGCGGCGCCACCCCGAGCTCAAGCTGCGCCGCGAGGCGCCGGACCTGCCTCGGCTGGCGGCGCTGCAGCTCGGCATCCTGCGCAACTCGGCGCGCTACGCCAAGCCGGGCGCGCCGGTGACCTACGTCATCTGCTCGCTGGCGCGCGCCGAGGGGCCGGAGGTGGTGGCCGCCTTCCTGGCTGAGGGCTGGGCGCGCCAGCCGGCGCCCGCGGCGGTGGCCGCCGACGCGCTCACGCCGGAGGGGGACCTGCTCACGCTGCCGAGCCGCCACGGGGCGGACGGGTTCTACGCGGCGCGGATGGTGCGCCGGGGCTGAGCGGCCCGACCGCCCCCCTCCGGCCCGCGGCCGGCGCCCGCTCAGGCGCTCCGCTTCCCGGTGAGCTCCCGCACCCGGAGGCGCAGGACGCAGGTCCGCTCGATCTCGGCGTCCGGGAGCGGTCCCGCCGGCGCGCCATAGCGCGGCCCGAAGAGCGCCAGCAGCCGGGTACGCTCGGCGCGGTCCTCGACGAACTCCACCGCGCCGAAGCCGATGACGGTGCGGAAGCGCATCCCGAAGTCGCACGCCGTGTCGGCCGCTGCCACCTCGACGCCCTCCTCCACCTCGAAGCAGACGGCCGGGTTGCGGCGCAGGGCCTCGATCTTCCGCCCCACCCTTGCCGAGTGGAGGACGAGGTCCTCCCCATCGAGGGCGAAGGTGAGCGGGACGAGGTAGGGACCATCATCCCCGGTCATCGCCAGGCGGCACAGCCGCGCCTCGCGGAGGATGCGGTACAGCTCGGCGCGGTCGGTGATTTCCTGCTCCTTGCGGCGCATCCCGTGCCCCCGGAGTGAGTCCGGGCAGTATGCCACGGCTCACGGCTCATCGCGTCGCGCTCCGACCGAGAGTCGCGCTCCCCGACCGAGAGTCGTGCTTGTTGCACCGTGTTGCACCGCGCTCGGCGGCCTCCGCATGGGTCCAGCGCGGTGCTGGATGTGGCCGCCGGATGCGCAGGAATCGCATTTCCGCCGCCATCCGGGGCGCTCCTTGGACCGCCCGACGTGCCTTGGATTGTCTGTCGACCGCGGCGAGTTGGCCGCAGACACACCCCCGCCCGGCGCGCCCGGGTGGGCTCGCGGCCAGCGGCGGTGAAGTGGGTCCTCGGAGGCCTCGCCTACCCGGCGGCGGCGCACGCGACGCCGTGCGCCACCCGCATCAGGTAGGTCCCCGCCGGGAAGACCGCTCTCCGCCGCTTCTCCCGCCACGCCTCTAGCGCCCCGGCGTAGTCGGTCAGGAAGGTCTTGAGCCTCCCGAGCAGCTCGATCCGCTTCCACTTGTCCTGGGCCGCCACCCGCGGGCTCAGCTTCCCCCCGGGCTCCCGGGTCCTGGGCCGGTCGAGCGGCCGCTGCGCCAGCACCCTCCTCGCTCCCAGGAACTCCCGGCCCCGCTCCTCGGCCTCCTTGGCGGCCAGGACCAGCTCGAGCGCCTCCCTGAAGGCCGCCGCCGAGGTGAACCCCGGCGGCGCCGTCAGCTTCAGCTCGATGCTCTCCGGCAGGTAGCCGTCCTCCGCGAAGAAGTGCCTGGGCCGCCGCACCTCGTTCGTG
>JAJYAW010000531.1 GCA_021779335.1 Myxococcales bacterium
CTCCGCCGCGCCCGGCCGCCGAGCCGAAGAAGGCCGAGGAGAAGCCGGCCGCCGCGCCCGCGTCGCGGCCCGCGGTCCCGCCCGCCCCGGTCGCCATGGGCGCCGTGAAGCGGAAGGTCCTCGTCAAGACGAAGAGGTAGCCCGGGGGCGCCGTGGAGCTCGTCCCGCGCACCACGGCGCCGCTCCACGCCACCGGGGCGGTCGAGTTCGTCCCGCTCGCCGCCGTCTCCGCCGACGCCGCCTTCCGGCTGCGGGAGCCCGGCGACGTGGCCGCGCTGGCCGCCTCCATCGCCAGGCTCGGGCAGCTCTCCCCCATCGAGCTCCGGCCGCTGCCGGGCGCCGGCGACGGCCCGGTCCGGTGGCAGGTGGTGGCCGGCTTCCGTCGGCTCGCCGCGGTGCGGCTGCTGGGGCGCGGCCGCGTGCTGGCCCGCGTCCACGGCCGGCTCGACGAGGACGACGCCTGGTCGCTCGCCCTGACGCAGGCGCTGCTCGGCGAGCCCCTGGCGGCCCCTGCGCTCGAGGCGCTGCGCCGGCGGCTCCAGGAGACGCGCGCCGCCCCCTGGGCCGAGGAGCGAATCGACGAGCTGCTGGCCCGGACCACGGCCGGGGCCGACGACGGCGGCGCGGCCGAGGACGCCGCCGCCAGCGCCGCCGAGCAGGTCGACGACGAGCGGGCCCCGCCCGCCCCGCCCATCCCGCCCATCCCGCCCGCCGACGAGGAGGTCACGCCGGAGGAACTGGCGGCCGACCTGGCCGCCCGGCTCTGGCTCCTCAACCGGGACCTCTCGCTGGCCGTCGACGCCTGGGACGAGCTTCCCGGCGAGGCCCGGCGCATGATCCTGGAGCAGGCCCGCTACATGGCCGAGCTCCACCCCTACCTCACCCGAGGACCGACGCCATGACCACCGCCGCGACGTGCCCAGCGCCATGAGCCCAGAGACCGACCGCGCCCGCCTGCTCGACCTGCTGCGCACCCTCTCGTTCGAGCGGCGCCCGGTGGTGCTCGCCTCCGGCAAGGCGAGCGACTTCTACGTGGACTGCAAGCGGACCGCCCTGACGGCCGAGGGGCACGTCCTGGTGGGGCGCTGCCTCTTCCGCGAGGTGCGGGCCATCCAGCCGCTGGTGCGCGGCGTGGGCGGGCTCACGCTGGGCGCCGATCCCATCGCCTCGGCCATCGCGCTCACCAGCTTCCTGGAGGGGGCGCCGGTGGACGCCTTCATCGTTCGCAAGGAGCCGAAGGGGCACGGCACCGGCCAGTGGATCGAGGGGCGCAAGACCATCCCCGACGGCAGCCGGGTGGTGGTGCTGGAGGACGTGGTCACCACCGGCGGCTCGGCGCTCAAGGCCATCGAGCGCTGCCGCGCCGAGGGGCTCACCGTGGTGGCCTGCCTGGCGCTGGTGGACCGGCTGGAGGGCGGGCGGGCGGCCATCGAGGCCACCGGCGTCCCCCTCACCGCGCTCTTCACCCGGAAGGACTTCATCCCATGACCCGCCGCCACGCCCTCGCGCTCCTGGCGCTCGCCCTGGCCGGCTGCGGCGCCGTGCAGCAGGTGAAGTCCCGCCTGCCGCCGCGCGAGCCGAGCCCGGGCCCGGACGACGGCGCCTTCGCCGCCCTGCGCGACGCCTCCTCCCGGGGCGCCCGGCTCTACGACGGCTTCGTGCACCGGGCCACCCTGAACGGCACCTGGCTCTCGCCCGAGGTGCGCGAGGGGGCCACCCGCCGGCTGGCGGCCTGGCAGGGCTGGGGGCCGGCCGAGCTCGCGGCGGCGCTCCAGGCCGACCAGGCCGAGGCCGCCAAGGGCGAGCAGTTCCTGCTGGCGCTCTACACGGCCGATCGGCGGCAGAACGACCTGTCCAGCCAGGGCTCCGTCTGGCGCGTCGTGCTCGACGACGGCACCACCCAGGCGACCGCCGCCGCCGTCGAGGTGGTGCCCATCGACGCCAACGTCAAGCAGCTCTTCCCGTACGTCGGCCCCTTCGACACGGTCTACCGGGCCCGCGTGCCGTGGACCGGCGCGCCGCTGGCCGGGCGCCCCTTCACGCTGCAGGTGAGGGGCGCGGTCGGGCCGCTGGTGCTCGACTTCGGGCCGAACGGCGGCCGCCCCGAGCGGCCCGCCCAGGCGCCCTGATCGGCCGGGCGCTGCGCCGCGCCGGGCGCGGGGCTACTGGAGCAGCAGCTTGAGCCGGTAACGCCGGCCAGGCCGGGCCGCGTCGGCCGCGACCGACCAGCCGTGCAGCACCGCCCGGCAGCACTCGACGAGCGCCCTCGAGGAGCTGCCGCTGGACTCGACCTCGGTCCCCACCACGTCGAGGCCGCGCTCGCGCGACTCGAGCCGCAGCACCAGGATGGCCGGACCGGTGGGCGGCTCCGCGGCCGCGGGGTCGGGCGCGCCGGCGTCGGTCGCGCCGGCCTCCGCCTGGAAGCACGGGTCCATGTCCCGGCGCGCCAGCTCCAGGCTCGCGTTGACCGGGGCGGCCAGCGGCCCCAGATCCGCCAGCTTGACGGCCACCGGCACGGCGCCCCACGCGGCCTCGTCGCCGGCCGAGGGCAGGCCCCTCACCGAGGGCTGGAAGGCCTGCGGGCGGGGCGCCGGGAAGGCGTCCCGCGCCGCAGCCAGGGCCTTGTCCAGATCATCCGTCGTGGCCAGCGGCAGCTCACCCAGCACCTCTTCGGTGGCTGGATTGAAGACCGGGAGTGTCTTGCGTCCCTGTGCC
>JAJYAW010000532.1 GCA_021779335.1 Myxococcales bacterium
AGCCACGACTGCGGGCGTGGTCCGCCGTCGGCAGCCAGCGGTCCCGCGGACCGGAGACACGGAGTGGCGCTCCGTGACGGCCGGAGCGACCGTGAACACCGCCAGCCGGCTCGAGGTGCGCGGCAAGCAGGTCGGCGCCGACGTGTTCGAGGCCACGGAGGGGCTGTCGCTGGGTGGTGCGCCACTTCGACAAGGTGGGCGTGCTCGCCAACGTCCTCGGCGCCGTCCGCGAGGCCGGCATCAACGCCGGGGAGGTGCAGAACACCGTCTTCGAGGGCGCCGCGGCCGCCTGCTGCGCCATCCAGCTCGACGACCTGCCGGACGCGGCCCTCCTGGAGCGCAGCCGCGCCCGGCGCGACGAGGTGATCTTCCTGGACTGCTTCGATCTCTCGAAGGGCGCGGTGGAGGCCGCCGCCGGAGCGCCGCCGGGCCGGCAGGAGGCACCCGGAGCGGCAGAGGGGCCCCGGAGGGCCCCTCTCACTCCCGCGAACTTGATGGTGGTGAGGGGGAGAATCGAACTCCCGACCTGGGGATTATGAGACCCCCGCTCTAGCCGACTGAGCTACCTCACCGAGCGCATCCACGGCCCGTTGGGCCGCAAGGACGCGGGTTTATAGGGCCCCTGGCTGGATCCGTCAAGCGCGGGCCGAGGAGCCCTCGGCGCGCCCGGGTCGCGCTAGACCGGCGGCGCCCCATCGCCCTCGGCCCGGTACTCCGCCTCCTCGGCCTCCAGCTCCTCGCCGGTGTCCTTGGGGCCGGCGAAGAGGCGTCCGACCTGGACGTGCCTGGAGAAGAGGTAGGCCAGGCCGAGCGCCGTCTGGAAGCCGAGTTGGACCGCCCAGAGCACGTTGGCGTAGGCCAGGCCGCGGAGCACCGCCGCCTCGTGGCTCACGAAGAGCGAGAGGCCGAGCACCACCGCCCCCTGGAAGGTGCCCACCATGCCGGGGCCGGCCGGGATCATGACCCCCACCACCAGCACGCCGAGCACCGTGTAGGCGTCCACCAGCCCCAGGTCGAGCTGGAAGCCGCGGGCCAGGACCTGCATGCCCCACCCGTTGAGCGCCCAGTAGGCGGCGGTCAGGGCGAAGAAGAGCGCCAGCTTGCCGCGGCTCGGCACCAGCCGGAGCCCGTGGATGAAGGCGTCCATCATGCCGGCGACGCGCCTCGCCAGCCGCTCCGAGATCGGCGCGAGGAGCCGGGCCGTCAGCCGCACGGCCCGCGCCCGGTTCCGGTAGGCCAGCGCCAGGAAGGCCAGCAGCCCGGCGAAGGCGAGCGAGACGGCCACGCCCGCCACCCGGAGCAGGTGGAGCCCCGGCGTCCCGGCGGGCACCGCCAGGAGCGTCAGGATGAGCAGCAGGCCGGTGAACACGCCGTCGGCCACCCGCTCCACCACCACCGACGAGAGCGCCGCCGAGACGCGCAGGCGCGGCCGATCGGCCACCAGGTACGGCCGGGCGAACTCGCCGAGCCGGAAGGGGAGCAGCATCAGCGCCATGAACCCGACGGCGGAGACGGCGTTGAGCCGGGCGAAGGAGACCTTGGCCACCGGCTCCAGCAGGATGCCCCAGCGGTAGGCGCGGACCAGCTGGATGACCCCGAGGATCACGAGGTAGGGCGCGAGGTAGCGGTAGTCCGCCTCGCGCGCGGCCTGCCAGATGGCCGAGAGGTCCTTGCCGCGCAGCGTGAGCCAGAGCGCGCCGCCCGAGACCGCCAGGCCGGCCAGGACCTGGAGCAGCCGCTTCACGGCAGCTCCTCGCCCCGGAGGATGAGGCGAGGGTGCAGGTCGAGGAGCCGGTCGAACCCCTGGCGCCCCACCCGCTTCTCGAGCGCCTCGAGCGCCTCCGGGATCCACTCGTCGGCGCCGGCCGGGTGGTGCAGGTCGGTGGCGGCCACGGCGTAGAGATCGGCCTCGAGGAGCCGCTCCGCCACCTTGCGGGGCGTCTTGCCGTACAGGCCGATGAGCGAGGCCACGTTGAGCTGCAGCGCGCCGCCGAGCCGGACCACCTCCTCGGCGCGCCCCTCCTTCTCGAACTCGGCGCACCGCTCCGGGTGGGCGAAGAGCGGCGAGACCCCCTTGCGCCGCAGCCGGAAGACCAGGTCCGGAAGCGCCGGCACGCCGCCCCGGAAGGGCGCCTCCACCAGCACCCAGCGAGCCGTCTCGCCCACGCCGCGCCGGCCCGCCCCGTCGGCGCGCGCCATGAAGGCCTCGTCGAGCTTGTTCTCGGCGTTGCGGTGGAGCGCCAGGGTCACCCCCTCCGCGGCCAGGAGCCCCTGGAGCTCGGCGCGGCGGGCGTCGCAGGCCGCCTCGTCGCCGGAGGGCATGTCGGGGCTGGCGTGCGGGCTGGGCGCCACGTCGCTGAAGCCCAGCGAGGCCAGGAGCCTGGCGCCGGCCAGCGCCTCGGCGGCCGTCTCGACCCCGTCGTCGAGGGCCCAGAGCAGGTGGAGGTGGAGATCGACGAGGCCCATGGAAGGCGCGGCCTCATACCACACCCGCCTCGACCGGACGAGTGGACCCGCCGCCGCGGCCCCTCCGCCCCCGGCGGGGCTGCCTCGCCGCGCCAGCGGCCGGACCGCCGGCGGCCCGAGCGCGCCGGCGTTCAGCCCTCGCCGCTCTCGTCGTCCTCGGGCCGGGCCGGGCCCGCCGCGCCGTCGCCGGCCCGCTCGCCAGGTACCCGGTAGCCACCGCCGAGCCACTGGCCGAG
>JAJYAW010000533.1 GCA_021779335.1 Myxococcales bacterium
TCCCGTGGGCGGAGAGCCCGCCGGCGGCGCGCGGCAGGACGATGCGGAAGGTCGCGCCCTTCCCCGGCGCGGACTCCACGTGGATGGTGCCGCCGGCCTGCCGCACGATGCCGTAGACGATGGCCAGTCCCAGCCCGGTCCCCTGCCCCTCGCCCTTGGTGGTGAAGAAGGGCTCGAAGATCCGGTCGCGCACCTCGTCGGTCATCCCGACGCCCTGGTCCCGGACGGTGAGGACCACGCCCTCGCCCCGCGGCTGGTCGCCGCCCGGCCCGAGGTCGGCGGCCTCCAGGTTCCCGGTCTGGAAGGTGACCCGGCCCCCGCCCGGCATGGCGTCGCGGGCGTTGACCGCCAGGTTCAGGCAGACCTGGGCCAGGAGCGACGGGTCGGCCAGCACGGGCCAGAGGTCCGGCGCCGGCTCGACCGCCAGCTCCACGCGGTCACCCAGGCTGCGGCGCAGCAGCTTGGCGACGTCCTCCAGCAGCTGGTTGAGCGAGAGGGGCACCGGCTCGGCCGGCCCCTTGCGCGAGAGCGTCATCATGCTGCGCACCAGCCGGGTGGCCCGGTCGGCGGCGCTCTGGATCTCCTGGAGCCCCTCGCGGACGGAGCCCTCGGACGGGGGCGTCAGCTCCGCCACCCAGCTGTTGATGACCGCCAGCATGTTGGCCAGGTCGTGGCCGATGCCGCCCGCCAGGCGTCCGATGGCGTCCATCTTCTGCAGGTGGCGCAGCTCCCGCTCGGCCTCGCGCCGCTCGACCAGCAGCCGCACCTTGGCGAAGGCGTTGTCGACCCTCAGGGCCAGCCCGTCGAAGTCGTCGATGGGCTTGCTCAGGTAGTCGTAGGCGCCGACCTGCAGCGCCTCCAGCGCCGACTCGAAGGAGGCGTAGGAGGTCAGGAGGATGACCTCGGTCTCGAGGCGCCTCGCCTTCAGGGCGGCGGCCAGCTCCAGCCCCGAGCCGTCCCCCAGGCCCCGGTCGAGGAGGGCCACGTCCACCGGGTCGGCGCCGCCCGCCAGCGCCAGCGCCTCGGGCGCGCTCCCGGCCAGCAAGACGGTGCGCCCCGGCGCGGCCAGGAGCTTCCCCAGCACGGAGCGGACGACGGGATCCTGGTCGGCGACGAGGAGGGTGGGCACGTTCACTCCGGGACCGCGAAGAGGCGCAGCGGACGCGCGCCGTCGCCGGCCACCACGTAGAGCGTGGTGCGGCCGCCGGCGGTGACGGCGCGCGCGTCGAGGAAGCGGGTCAGCGCGGGGTCGCCGAACCCGGCGCCGCCGAGCCCCTGGCAGCCGGCGGTCCCCGCGGCGCAGCCGTCCCGACCCTTGAAGTCGTAGATCTGGGTGGGCGCCACCTCCGCGCGGTAGAGCTGGGCGCCAGTCGAGGCGTCGTCCAGGCCGAGGTAGAGGTAGCGGGGCGTGGCCAGGAGCACGCTGGCCGCGCCGTGGGTGGCGACGCCGAGCTGGGTGAGCAGCCGGTCGCCGCCCTGGTTGGGGGCGGCCAGCGCCCAGTCGGCCGGATCGCAGGCGTCGTCGGCGCCGCTCTGCGCCGGGTCGCAGCGCCAGAGCTGGGGCCCGACGGCGGGCGACGTGCCCACCACGCTGCGGGCGAGGAAGAGGCAGGGGCCCGCGCCGCAGGCGCCGAAGGGGACCAGCCCCGTGACGGCCCGGCCGGCCACGCTGCTCTTCCCCGACCAGGACGCCGGCGTGGCCACCGCCCAGTCGTCCGGGTGGGCGCCGTAGGCGCGCGGCACGGGCACGGTGGAGCGCACCACGCCGACGCCGCCGCCGGCGTAGAGCATGCCCAGGAAGGGCGCGACGGCGTCGAGGCGCGGCAGGATCCCCACGGAGGCGCTGCTCACCATGGCCGGCATGGCGGCCAGCCCGAGCTCGACGGCGTCGCCCGGCGAGGCGGCGTCGAGCCAGGGGCCGGCGGGGGCCGTCGCCAGCGCCACCAGGTAGGGTGACTTGTGGTCCGCCTGGTCCGTGAAGGCCGCGTAGATCCGATCGGCGTCGGCCGTGGCGCCGGGGACGAAGGCCAGCGCGGTCGGCGTCACGGCGGTCACCGGCAGCACGGCGGCCAGGTCCACCGCCTGGAACGAGAGCGGCGCCGCCTCCTGGGCGGCCAGGTAGAGGTAGCGCGCCTTCAGGGTGGAGGCCGAGGCGTACAGGAGCCACTCGGCCCCCGAGAAGCGGCCGGCGGCCAGCACGCCCAGGCCGCCCTCGTCGCTGGGGCCGCAGGCCGCGGTGTTGTTCGAGCAGCCGGCCGCGCCGAAGGTGGTGGCGGGGGGCGCGGCGAGCCAGGCCTGGTTGTCGGCCGGGCTGGGGCCGGCGTCCACCGCGACCTGCACGCCCAGCAGCGTGCCCTGGCCGGTGGTGGGATCGAGCCGCCAGAAGCTCCGGCCGTCCGCGCCCGGCCCGACGTAGAGCCGGCCGCCCCGGGCCGCCAGCGCCGCCGCGGCCGTCCCGTCGCCGAGCGGGTCGGAGGCGACCGGCGCCACCTCCAGCTGCTGGCTCAGCACGTTGGAGGTCGCCGGCGCGGCCACCACCGGCCCCAGGTCGTTGGCGTCCACGCCGGCCGCGCCGCCCTGGAGCTGCAGGGTGCCGCCCGCCTGGAGCCGCGCCGACCAGGTGAAGGAGGCGCTCCCCCCGCCGGGCACGTCGGCGGCGGCCGGGGTCGGGCCCGAGAGCGAAACGAGCGAG
>JAJYAW010000534.1 GCA_021779335.1 Myxococcales bacterium
GCCCGCGCGGCCGCGCCGGCTCGGCCAGGGCCCTCGGCTGGCGCAGCGCCACCAGCCGGCCCAGCAGGTCGTCCATCTCGACCTGCGAGCCGACGCGCCAGGGCGCCAGCGACGGGCCGGCCCCGACGTGCACCCCCAGCAGGAGCGGGCTCCCCAGCCGGAAGGCGTCCTCGTCGGTCACGTCGTCGCCGGCGTAGAGCGCGGCGGTGAGCCCGAGCCGGGCCAGCAGCGCGCGGATGGCGTCGCCCTTGTTGGGGAAGTCGTGCGGGAGGACGTTGAGCACCTTCTTGCCCGGCACGAGCCGGGTCCCCTCGAGCCGGTTGGCCGCCTCGTAGACCGCCTTCTCGGCGCGCCGCCAGGCGGCGGAGAGCCCGTAGTGGATGGCCAGGGTGGAGCGCTTGTCCTCGAAGTGCAGGCCGGGCACGCCCCGCAGGTCGGCCTCGAGCCGGCGCCGCCAGGCGGCCACGGCGCGCAGCGTGCCCCGCGGCACCGGCACCGGGCGCAAGAGCTCGAAGCCGTGGTTCCCCACCACGTGCGGCACCACGCCCTCGGAGAGCCGCCGCGTGTCCTTCCAGGCCCTCCCGGAGACCACCGCCACCGGGTAGAGCCGGCTCAGCCGCGCCAGCAGGTCCCGGGTGCGGCGCCGCATGGGCGCGCCGCCGGGGCGCTTCACCAGCGGCGCCAGCACGCCGTCGTAGTCGAAGGCCAGCAGCACCGGGGCCTCACCGTCGGTGCCGGCGAAGCGCGCCAGGGTGGCGCGGTGTCGAGGGTGGAGGATGTCGCGCATGGCCCGTTCGCGGCGGCGGAGCATAGCACCGACGCCGGGCCGCAGCCGCCGCCGCGAAGGTGCGTTCGGGCCGATCCCGCGTAGAATCCGGGCGTGCCCCGCATCCTGCTCGCAGAGGTCCACGACGCCACCCGGGCGGCCGTCCAGGCGGCCCTGGTGGCCTGCGGGCACGAGGTGCTGCTGGCGACCGACCTGCGGGGGGTGCCGGAGCTCTACGCGGCGCAGCGGCCCGACGCCGTGGTGGCGGGCGCCGACGTCCCGGCGCTGGAGGGGCTGGTCCAGCGGCTCCGCCAGCTCGATCCGAGGCTCCTCCTGCTCGTGGCCGACAAGGAGCACCTGGGGCAGGCGCGCGGCATCCAGGCGGTGGTGCCGCTCCGGGCCAACGCCTACGTGGCCGACGCCACCGGCGCCGGGCTCGCCGAGAAGCTCACCCTGCTGCTCTCGCAGCAGGCGGCGGCGCGCGCCCGGCTGCGCGGCGTCCCGCTGCTGCTGTCCCGGGCCCCGGCCGCCCAGGGGGACGTCAGGCCCGGCGTGGTGGCGCGCCTGGTGCACCAGATCTGGCGCTCCCTCTCGGAGGGGGTGCTCGTGCTCGGCGGCGAGGGCCCCGAGCGGCGCCTCTACTTCCAGCGCGGCGTGCCGGTGGCGGTGGAGTCGGACGAGCCGTCCGAGGCCCTGGCCGGCTGGCTCGGCGAGTCCGGCCGCCTCGACGACGAGGCGCGCCGCGCCGCCGAGGACTTCATGGCCGGCGGCCTCACCCCGGGCGCGGCCCTCATCGCCGCCGGGGTGCTCGAGCCGGGCGAGCCGCTGCAGGCCGCGCTGCGGGCCCACCTGCGCACCCTGCTGGTGAAGAGCGTGGGGGCGCGCGCCGGCCTGTGGCGCTTCCACGCCGGCGACGAGTTCGCGGCGCAGCTCCAGCTCGTCGAGGTGCTGCCCCTGCCGCCGCTGCTGGAGGGGGCGCGCCTCCACCTGCCGGTCAAGCACTTCGCCGACGCCTTGAAGGCGGTGCTGCAGGCCTATCCGACCCGCACCGGCGACTTCGAGCAGCTGGTCCCCGCCATCGGCCTGGGGGCGCTGGACCTGCACCTGGCCCGGGCCCTCGACGGCCAGACCCCGACGCGCGCGGTGCTGGAGGCCAACAAGTCGGACCTGAAGCAGGCGCTCTCGCTCCTCTGGTTCCTCTCCATGATCGGCGCGGTGATCTTCCAGGACGCGGCCGAGGCCCCGGCGGGGGTGGCGCCGGCCGACGGGGCCGCGGCGCGCACCAGGCCGCCGCTGCCGCCCGACCGGGCCGAGGCGGTCCGGCAGGCGGCGCTGCGCATCCTGCCGGGCACGTACTTCCACGCCCTGGGCGTCGACATCGCGGCCGACTCCGCCGAGGTGGAGCGCGCCCACGCCGAGGTCATGGCCCGCTTCGATCCCGCCGGCTTCGCCGAGTACGAGGTGGGGGACCTCGCCGACCTCCTGCGCTCGGTCCAGGACAAGGTGACGGCCGCCCACCGGGTGCTCGTCGACGACGAGAAGCGGCGCCACTACCTGTCCTTCCTGCTCCTCAAGTCGGAGCTCTCGGGCGCGCGCAGCCCCGGCATCGTGCTCGAGGCCGAGGTGGCCATGAAGCGCGGCGAGCGGGCGCTGCGGGCGCGCCGCAACGCCGAGGCCGTGTCGGCGCTCCAGGAGGCGGTGGGGCTCAACCCGCGCGAGCCGGAGTACCTGGCCATGCTGGCCTTCGCCGAGCTCCACGACCCGGTGCTGCCGGCCACCGCCCGCGCCGCCGAGGCCCGGGCCGGGGCCCGGGCGGCGCTGGAGCTCGACTCCGGCCACCTGCGCGCCATGGTGGTGCTGGCCCTCGCGGAGGAGCTGGCCGGCGACCGCGCCGCGGCGCGCGCCGCGCTCGACGCGGC
>JAJYAW010000535.1 GCA_021779335.1 Myxococcales bacterium
CGCCTCCCGCATCGCCGCGACGGCGTCGTTCCAGCGCCCGCGGGCCGCGGCGTCCCGGCGGAGGTCGTCCGGCGCGAGCGCGGGGAAGTGCACCTGGAGCTGGTTCACCTTGACCCGGTCGACGCCGAGCGCGGCGGCCAGCCGCACCACGTCGGCCAGCTCGTCCACGTTGCCCGCCTGCGCGGTCACCTGGAAGGAGAGCCGCCCGCGCGCGCCGGTCCGCGCCGCCGCCCGGTCCCGCGCGGCCGCCACCGCGCGCACGCCGTCCACGGCGGCGGCGAAGTCGAGCCCCGGCATGATGGCCTCGGCGGTGGCGGCGCGGGCGCCGTTCCAGGAGACCTTCACGTCGCTCGCGAGCGGGTAGAGCCGCGCGCCCCAGGCCGCCGCGCCGCGGCCGGGCCAGGTGCCGTTGGTGGTCAGGTTGAGCCGGAGGCGGGCGGCGGCCAGCGCGTCGAGCAGCGCGTCCAGGCCGGCCCAGAGGAGCGGCTCGCCCATGGTGGAGGGGATGACCTCGCGGAGCGCCCCGCCGCGGAGCTGCGCCAGGGCGTGGAGCGCCAGCGCGGGATCCATCCGGCGGGGCGGCGCCGGGCCGGGCCCGGAGGTGGGGCCTGGGCGCGCCCCGGCCGCGGCGCGCGCCTGCCCGCACTCGCACATGTCGCAGGCGAGGTTGCAGTCGTCCGGATCGGTGACGAGGGTGAGGCGCCACGGGCCGGCCGGGCTGGGAGCGCGGGTTGACACCCGATCCGTTGTAACGGAAAAGTGTCCACCCATGAAGAGCACGCGCGAGGCAGCCCCGAGGCGGGGGCGTGGACGGACCGCGCCGGCGGACGCGAAGGCGCCCGGCCCGGAGGCCCGCGAGGCGGTGGCCGCCGGCAGCGACCTCACCCCGGTGGTGGGCGCCAACCTGCGCCGGCTGCGCAACCAGCGCGGCCACTCGCTGGAGAAGCTCTCCAAGCTCTCCGGCGTGTCGCGCGCCATGCTGGGGCAGATCGAGCTGGGCCAGAGCGCCCCCACCATCAACGTGCTCTGGAAGATCGCCAGCGCGCTCGGGGTCCCCTTCTCCGGCCTGATCAGCGCCCGGCAGGAGGGGAGCGTCCACGTGCTCCGGTCCGGCCAGGCCAAGCTGCTCACCAGCCACGACGGCGCCTTCAGCTCCCGCGCCCTCTTCCCGTTCGACTCGCCCCGGCGCGTCGAGTTCTACCTGCTCACCCTGAAGCCGGGCGCGGTGGAGAAGGCCGACGCCCACAACCCGGGCACGGTGGAGAACCTGGTGGTGGCGCAGGGGACGGTGGAGATCGAGGCCGACGGGCGGCGCGAGCTGCTCGAGGCCGGCGACGCCATCGTCTTCGAGGCCGACGTGGCGCACGTCTACCGCAGCAAGGCGGCCGGCGAGTCGGTCATGTACCTGGTCATGACCTACGCCGACACGGTGGGGTAGGGCGGGCGCCCCCCGGGGCCGGGTCACCGCCGCACGGGACGCCCGGCGGCGCCGGCCCGCGCCGGACCCGGGGTATGCTCGGCGGACCGGCCCGCCTCACCAGGGCCGGAGGGGGAGTGCACCGCGTGTCGATCCCGACCGGCGTGCTGCTGGTGCAGCGAGGCGTGGCCACGCAGGCGCAGGTCGACGAGGCCTGGCGGGAGGCCAAGGCGCGCGGCGAGCGGCTCTGCTCCCGCCTCCTGGCCGCCGGCGTCGCCGAGGGGCCGCTGGCGGCCACCCTCGCCCAGAAGCACGGCGTCCCCGGCGTGGACGTCTCGCGCTGCGTCGTCGACCTCGCGCTGCTCGATCTCGTGCCGCGGCTGGTGGCCGAGAGCGACCGCATCCTGCCCCTCTCCGACGAGGGCGGGCGGCTCCACCTCGCCATGGCCACGCCCAACGACGAGCGGGTCCTCTCCGAGGTCCGCTTCGTGACCGGCCGCGAGGTGTCGCCCTACGTGGCCGTCGAGGGGGCGGTGCAGCGCGCCGTCCGGGCCGCCTACGACGCGCGGGAGGCCGGGGAGCTCACCTGGCGCGGCGCGGCCGCCGGCCCCGGGCTGCCGCCGGTGCTGGCCGTGGTGCGGCCGGAGGACGACGACGCGGCGCTGTCCCGGCCCGCCGAGCCGGAGGCCGTCGAGATCGGCGACGACGACATGGTGGTGCTGGACGCGCCGCCGGACGGCGCCGGCATCGAGGTGGCGGTCGACGTGCTGGGCGACGACGAGCCGCCGGGCGGGCCGGGCCAGGGGCCGGGCGACGAGGTGGTCATCACCGTCCGCGCCGCCGGGCGCCGCACCGTGCTGGTGGTGGACGACGAGCCGGAGATCCGGCTGCTGGTGCAGCGGATGCTCGAGGGGCACGGCTTCGCGGTCGAGACCGCCGCCGACGGGGCCGAGGCCATCGCCAAGAGCGAGGCGCTCGTCCCCGACCTGGTGCTGCTCGACGCCATGCTCCCCAAGGTGCACGGCTTCGAGGCCTGCCGGCGCATGAAGTCCTCGCCCCGCACCCGCCAGGTGCCCGTCGTCATGATGACCGCCGTCTACCGGGGCTGGCGCTTCGCCGAGGACGCCCGCGACACCTACGGCGCCGAGGACTACATCGAGAAGCCCTTCCGGCTGGACGACATGCTGCGCCGCATCGAGGCGGTGCTCGAGAGCACCGCCGCCCGGCCGCGCCCCGACGCCGCCGCGGCCGGGCCGCACCTGGC
>JAJYAW010000536.1 GCA_021779335.1 Myxococcales bacterium
CGCGGCGAGGGCGTGCCCGGCGGCGGCGAAGCCGCCCAGCAGCGCCAGGTAGAGGGCGCTGCCGTTCCAGTTCCAGAAGGCGAGGGCGGTCGCGAGGGCCAGCAGGGCCAGGGGGCCGCGCGCGCCGTCGACCGCCGGGCCCGGCGCCGGCCCGCTCCGCTCGCCCTCCTCGCCCCGCCCGGCGCGGCGGGCCAGCCAGGCCGCGGGGAGCACCATGAGCAGCAGCAGCAGCGGCTCCAGGGCGTGCTGGTCGGCGCGCCCGAAGGCGGTCATGATCGCGTGGGAGGGGAGGAGGGCCAGCACGAGCGCCGCGTCGAGCCAGGGGCGCCCGCCCAGCAGCGCCCGCGCCACCCAGGCCAGCAGGAGCACCGTGAGCACGCCCAGGATGGCCGGCACCCAGACGGCCCCGGCCACCAGGGCGGCCCGGTCGGGCGTGGCGCCGCCCTGGGTGAGCCAGCCCGCCCCGGCCAGCAGGGCGTCGAAGAGCGGCGGCCAGGGGACGTCGGCGCCGAACGGGTAGTTGAGGCCGGGGTCGTGCCAGACGGCCGCCACGCCCTCGGCCAGGAGCCGCTGCGCCTGCACCAGGTGGTAGAGCACGTCGCCGTCGCCGACGATGCGCACCTCGCCGCCGCCCTGCACCCAGGGCCAGGTGGCGAACCGCACCGCCGCCGCGACGGCGAGCACCGCGACGAGGAGGGCGGCGCGCACGAGGCGCCGCCCGGAGGGGCGAACCGGGCCGATCATGGCGGGGGCGCAGGAAATCACGGGTCAGGCGCGCTGTCACCCCACGCGGAGCGTCCGTGCGGCGCGCGGCGCGGCGGCGCGCGCCGACCGCATTGACTCGCGGCGCCACCCGCGCGTAGCTTCCCGCACCATGTCGGTCCCGGCGTTTCCCTCCGCCAGCGAGGCCTCCCACCAGGAGGGGTTCCTCAACTCGGGCGACCACCTCCGGCTCTACTGGCAGCGCTACCGGCCGCCCGACCCCAGGGCCACCGTGGCGGTGCTGCACGGCGGCGGCGACCACTCCGGCCGCTACCCGGCGCTCACCGCCGGCCTGGTGCGCGCCGGCTTCGAGGTGGCCCTGCTCGACTTCCGCGGCCACGGCCAGTCGGACGGCCGCCGCTGGCACGTCGACACCTTCGACGACTACCTGGCCGACCTGGACGCCTTCCTGGCCCGCCTCTGCCTCGACGGCTACGCCGGCAAGCTCTTCCTGGCCGGCCACAGCATGGGCTCGCTCATCGCGGCGCGCTGGGGGCTGGAGCACTGGCGGGAGCCGGCCGGCTTCGTCCTCTCCTCGCCCTACCTGGGCCTGGCGGTGCCGCCGCCGCGCCTCAAGCTCTGGTCGGCCCGCCTGGCCGGGCGGGTGGTGCCCTGGCTCCCGGTGGCCACCGGCCTCACCTCGGCGGCCCTCACCAGCGACCCGGAGATGCAGGCCTGGACGGACCACGATCCGCTCTACGGCCGCAAGACCACGCCGCGCTGGTTCGAGGAGGCCGCCCGCGCCCAGGCCGAGGTGCGGGCGCGGGCCGCCGAGTTCAAGGCGCCGCTGCTGGTGCTGGCGGCCGGGGCCGACACCGTCGCCGACACCCAGGCCTCGCGCCGCTTCGTGGAGGCGGTCCGGTCCAGGGACAAGGAGTTCCTGCTCTACCCGGGGCTGCGCCACGAGCTCTTCAACGAGCAGGAGCGCCACCGCCCGGTGGCCGACGCCGTGGCCTGGCTCAGGGCGCGCTGTGGGTGAAGGTAGCCGCCCCGGCGTCGCATGGATGTGGGGTGAAAGCCGTTGACGGCGCGCGGAGAGGCCCCGTATCCTCCGCCCCATCCCCGCTCAGGCGTTCACGTGGCGCGCCGCGCCGCCGCCCCGCGGGGAGACCGCTCTCCGGAGGAGTACCAGGTCATGGCAGGCATCGAGAAGGCGAGCGCGAGCCGCAGCGGCGCGCACACCGTCATCGGGAGCTCGATCGTCATCGACGGCGAGATCTCGGGCGACGAGGACCTGGTCATCCAGGGCACGGTCAAGGGGCGCATCAGCCTGAAGGAGAGCCTGTTCGTCGAGGCCTCCGGCGTCATCGAGGCGGACATCGAGACGGCCAACGTCGAGGTCTCCGGCAACGTGACCGGCAACATCGCCGCCAGCGACAAGGTCGAGCTCAAGGCCGACTGCAAGGTGGTGGGCGACATCCGGGCGCCGCGCATCCTCATCGCCGACGGGGCCGTCTTCAAGGGCAACGTGGACATGGACGTCAAGGAAGCGAAGGGGAAGTGACGATGGCCACCACCGACGGCACCACCATCATCGGCGAGTCGATCCTCATCAGCGGCTCCCTGGCCGGCGACGAGGACCTGACGGTCCGCGGCCGCGTCGAGGGCACGCTCACCCTCACCCGCACCCTCGTGGTCGAGCCGACCGGCATGGTCAAGGCCGAGGTGCAGGTCAAGAACTGCATCATCGCGGGCGTGGTGGTCGGCAACGTGACCGCCACCGAGTCGGTCGAGATCACCAAGGAGGGGCGCATGGTCGGCGACATCGCCGCGCCCCGCGTCATCATCGTGGACGGCGCCTCCTTCCGCGGCCGCATCGACATGGGCGAGGTGGACGTGGGCAGCGGCGAGCGCCGCGCGGCCGAGCCCCGCCTGGCCGCCCCGCCCCGCGCCACGGCGCGCCCCGCCGTGTCGG
>JAJYAW010000537.1 GCA_021779335.1 Myxococcales bacterium
CCGATCTGGGAGCTCCGCGACGCGGGGCCGGCCGAGGGCGCCTGCCCGGGCGACCCCGCCTGCCCGTGGCCGCTGCCGCAGGTGACCGCCCCGCCCCAGCTCGACCTCGCCGTCATCCGGCTCGACGCCGCGGGCCGGGCGGTCGAGGCGGCCGACGTGATCGTCGACCCCTCGGCGCCGCGGGGGCAGGCGGTCCGGCTCGACGCGAACCTGGCGGCCACCGGGGTCCGCTTCCGCCGCTGGTCCGCCGAGCGGCGCGACGCGCCCGCCTCCGCGCCCTTCACCGACGCCGACGACCTCTCGCCCAGCCACGGGCGCGGGCTCGACTTCATGGCGCCGTACCCGGCCTCGCTCTTCAAGCTCCTGGTGGCCTTCCACGTGGAGAAGCGGATCGCCGAGGGCGCGCTGTGGGCCGGCGAGATCGTCGCCGAGGCCTGGGCGCCGCCCGGGGAGTTCGGCCAGTTCCAGGCGCCCGAGGCGCGGCCGCTCGAGGAGTGGGTCGAGCGGATGATCACCGAGTCGGACAACCGGGCCACCAAGGCGGTGCTGCGCCACCTGCACGCCCACGGCGAGGTGGCGAGGCTCGACGCCGACCTGGCCCGGCTGGGCCTGGACACGCTGCGCGTGGAGGGGACCAGCCCGGTCGACGGCGGGCGCTGGGCCCCCGGAGAGATCCAGGCCACCGCCATGGACGTGGCGCGCCTGCTCTGGCTCGTCGCGGGCGGCCCCGGCGTGCTCTGGAGGACGCCCGGGGGCGTGGCCGTGACGCGCGGCGACCTGCCCGAGGCGGCCAGGCAGCGGCTCCAGGCCCTGCTGGCCGACCAGGCGATGCACGAGGTGCTGTCCACCGGGAGCCGCTGCGGCGCCGCCCCGCCCGGCATCCCGGCCCTCGTCCCGGTCCGCTTCCTGGACCCGGCCAGCGGGGTCGAGCAGGCCGCCGGGCAGGACTGGGGGCGCGACGTCCGGCCGTGCAACGCCGCCGCGGAGGTCCGCTTCCTCCACAAGACCGGCCTGACCTGGAACTTCGCCGCGGACGCCGGCCTGGTGGAGCCGCTGCCCGGCCGGCCGTGGCGGCGCTACGTGGTGGCGCTCCTCACGGCCGCGGGGACGCGCTTCGTCGACCCGGAGTGGGCCGCCGCAGCGCGTCACCCCTGCGACCAGGGGGAGGCCTGCGTGAGCCAGCGCCTGGCGCGGCTCGGCGCGGCCATCGACGCCTGGGCCGTGCGGGCCGCCGCCTGGGACGCCAGGAGGCGGTGAATTCCGGAGGCGGCCTCGCCGTCAGGTCCAGGGCCCACCGCGCCGGGCCCAACCGGCCCCGCCGGCCGGTGTATGGTGCGCGCCCCACCCAACGACCAGCGGCCAGCCGGCCGCCCGGGAGTCCGTTCGCATGTCCGCTCGATCCACCGCCGCCTGCGCCGCCGCGGCGCTCCTCTCGCTCGCCGCGCCCCCGGCGCTCGCTGCCTCCGCGGTCGCCGCGCCGGCGCGGGCGGCGGACGTCGCCGCCGTCGTCACCTCCACGGCGGGGGATCAGGCCCGCTTCCTGGCCGGGCTCCCGGTCGCGCCGGGCTCGCCGCTCCACGCGCTGACCACCACCCGGGAGTGGCTCGATCACCAGCAGGCCATGGACAGGGCGTGGCCCAGGCTGGCCGGCCGGCTCGTCAAGGCGGCCGCCTTCGAGGCCTCGACCCTGGCGCCGCTCATCCAGCGGAACAGGAACGTCATCTACTTCTTCGGCGGCCCCGACGCGGCGCACGCGGTGACCCTGTTCCCCGACGCCCCCGCCTACCTGCTGGCGGGGCTGGAGCCGGTCGGGTCGGTGCAGGCGCCCGAGACGCTCAAGTTCGCCGAGGTCCACAAGGCCATCGACGGCCTGGACGTGGCGCTCAAGACCATCATCGAGAAGAGCTTCTTCCGCACCTCCGACATGGGGCGCGACCTGCAGGGCCGGGGCATCCGGGGCGTCGAGCCGGTCCTCTTCGTCTTCCTGGCGCGCACCGGCGCCGAGGTGCTGGGCGCCACCTTCTTCGAGGTCGACGCGGCCGGCGTGGCGGCAGACAAGGCGCCGGGAGAGCGGTTCGGCGCGGGCGTCCCCGGCGTGCGGATCCGCTTCCAGTTCCCGGGCAAGCCGGTGCAGGAGATGTCCTACGTGCGGGTGGACCTGAGCGACGGGGCGCTGGCGCGGGAGCCGGGCTTCCTCCTCTGGGCCAGGTCCTTCGGCCCCGCCAACGGCTTCCTCAAGGCGGCCTCCTTCATCCTGCACGACGGCTCCTTCTCGCGGCCGCGCGCCTTCCTGCTGGAGACCTGCGCCGCCATCCTGCAGGACGACTCGGGCGTGCCCTACCGGATCTACAGGAAGGCCGGCTGGGACCTGACCTGCCTCGGCAGGTACCACCGGCCGCGCGATCCCTTCCAGGACCACGATCAGAAGGACCTGGCGGAGGCCTGCGCCGCCCAGACGGGCCCGCTCGGCTTCATCATCGGCTACCGGCGGGCCAGCGACTCGGCGCTCCAGCTCTACGTGAAGCGGCCCGGGGCGGTGACGCCGGAGATCACCACGACGCAGGCGCCCGGCCGGGTGACCGCTCCGCACGCGCCCCGCGCGCTCGCGGCGCCGGCGCCCGCTCCGGCCGCGGAGGTCGCTCCGGCTTCGGTCGAGGCGACGCCGCAGGCTCCCGC
>JAJYAW010000052.1 GCA_021779335.1 Myxococcales bacterium
GACCGCCGGGACGACGACCGCCGGGACGACCGTGCTCGCGGCCGCGATGACGAGCGGCCGGGCTTCCCGCCGCCCGTCGCGCCGCCCGGTCGCGCCGACGATCGGCCCGGCCATTCCGGCGCCGCGCCGGGTCACGG
Source organism: Myxococcales bacterium (assembly GCA_021779335.1). Lineage (GTDB taxonomy): Bacteria > Myxococcota > Myxococcia > Myxococcales > Anaeromyxobacteraceae > JADKCZ01. The sequence continues at coordinate 138 of JAJYAW010000052.1, forward strand.
CGCCCTCCCGCCGGGCCAGGGCGGGACGCCTCCTGGCCACGTGGACCTGCCCCCCGGCCAGGCCGGCAATCCTCCCCGCCACCTGCCCCCCCCGCCTGGTCGCGGCCCGCCGAGGGAGAACCCGGTGGTCCGTCCGGAGCCCCAGCGCGCCCCCGTGATGGTTCAGCCGCAGCGCGAGGACCGGGGCAAGAAGGACCGGGACGACGAGAAGAAGGATGACAAGAAGGACGACAAGAAGGACGATCGCAGGCCTCGCCCTCCGGGGCGCTGAGTAGGGACGCCCCGCCGGGCCTCCCCCGTGAGGCCCCATGAACCCACTGCTCACCGCGGCCCTGCTCCTCGTCGGCGGGGCCGCGTTCGTCGTCTCGCTCACCGTCCGCTTCGCGCCGCTCCTCGCCCTCCGGCGGGTGGACCGGCGCTCCCACCCCGGCGAGCGGCTGGCGGCCCTGCTCCGCTTCGGCCTCGGCCAGCGGCGGCTCCTCGACCGGGAGGAGCTCGTGCCGGGGCTGCTCCACGTCCTCATCTTCGCGGCCTTCCTGGTGCTGGCGCTCCGCACCATCACGCTCTTCGGCATGGGCTTCTCCGAGGGGTTCCACCTGCCCGGGCTGGCGCCGGAGGCGCCGCTGGGGCGCGCCTACGAGCTGGTGAAGGACGTGGTCGTGGTGGCGGCCATGGTGGGCGCCGCCGGCTTCCTGTGGCGCCGCCTGGTGACGCGCCCGGACCGGCTGACCGCCTCGGCCGAGGGCTCGCTCATCCTGGGCTTCATCCTCGGCTTGATGGTGACCGAGCTCGCCTTCGATCGGGCGCGCGAGCTCGCCGCGCTCGGCCTCTCGCCCGGCGGCGTGGAGTTCTTCCGCCTGGGCGGCTTCTGGCTGCACCTGGTGCTGCTGCTGGTCTTCTTGAACTTCCTGCCCCACGGCAAGCACTTCCACATCGTCACCGCGCTCCCCAACGTCTTCTTCCGGAGGCTCCCGCCCGAGGCCCGGCTGGAGAAGCTCGACCTGGAGGCCGAGGACGCCCGCTTCGGCAGCGCCACCGTGAAGGACCTCTCCTGGAAGGAGGGCTGGGACGTCTACAGCTGCACCGAGTGCGGCCGCTGCCAGACCAACTGCCCGACCTACGTGACCGGCAAGCCGCTCAGCCACAAGGAGGTGAACCGCACGCTGCGGCGCCACCTCGGCGAGGCGGGGCCCGACCTGGTGGCGGCGGCGCGGGCCAAGGACCCGGCGGCCCGCGAGGCCGCGCTGGCCCGGCTCCCGCCGCTCACCTCGGTGATCCCGGCCGAGACCGCGTGGGCCTGCACCACCTGCGGCTGGTGCGAGACGGCCTGCCCGGTGCTCATCGAGAACGTGCCGCGCCTCGTCGACATGCGGCGCCAGGCGGTGCTGGTCGACTCGGTCTTCCCGGACGAGGCGGCCCGCATCTTCAAGGGGATCGAGACGCAGGGGAACCCCTGGGGCATCGGCTCCAACAAGCGGACCGAGTGGTGCGAGGACCTGGACATTCCGCGCGCCGCCGACGGCGGCGAGTACGAGTGGCTCTTCTTCGTGGGCTGCGCCGGCGCCTTCGACGACCGGCAGAGGAAGGTCTCGCGCGCCATCGTGCAGATCCTCCGCGAGGCCAAGGTGGCCTTCGCCATCCTGGGCGAGGAGGAGACCTGCACCGGCGACGCGGCGCGGCGGCTCGGCAACGAGTACCTCTTCCAGCTGCAGGCCGCGGCGCTCACCGAGACGCTCAACGGCCACGGCGTGAAGAAGATCCTGGTCCAGTGCCCGCACTGCCTCAACACCATCAAGAACGAGCTGCCCGACTTCGGCGGCCGCTACGAGGTGGTCCACCACGCCGAGCTCATCGCCCGGCTGGTGGCCGACGGCCGGCTCACCCCGGGCAAGGCCGAGGGGCTGGGCGACGGCCACGTCACCTTCCACGACCCCTGCTACCTGGCCCGCTGGAACGGCGTGGTGGAGGCGCCGCGCCAGGCGCTCCGCGCGGCCGGCATCGCCCCGCTGGAGATGGCGCGCAGCGGCCGGCAGGGCTTCTGCTGCGGCGCCGGCGGCGGCCGCATGTGGCTGGAGGAGACGCTGGGCACCCGCATCAACCGCAACCGGGTCGACGAGGCGGTGGCCACGCTGGGCGAGCAGGGCGGCGTCATCGCCACCGGCTGCCCGTTCTGCCTCACCATGGTGAAGGACGGCATCGCCGACGCCGGCAAGGAGGAGACGGTGCGGGCGCTCGACGTGGCGGAGTTGGTGGCCCTCGGCCTGCCGAAGCGGGAGGCGCCGCTCAAGGCGTGACCGGGCGCCGCGCCCCGCCGCGCCCGGGGGCGGAGGCCTCGGCGCAGGCGTCCAGCCTGGCGCGCACCTCGGCCTCCAGCCGGTCGAGGTCGTTGCCGCTGCGCGGGTCTGCGCCCACGCAGGTGAGGATGGTGTCGTAGGGCGACGTCTCGCGGGCCAGCGCCTCGTAGTCGATGCGCCGCGGCACCGGCTCGCCGTCGCGCCCCGGCTTGAAGGCGCCGAAGAGCCCCTCCGAGCCGGGCTCCAGCTCCTCCTTGAGCGCCAGCAGGCGGGCCAGCGCCGCCCGGAACGGCTCGCGGGCGAGGTGGCGCCGCTCCACCCGCGCCCCGGTCCGCGCCGCCACCGCGCCCAGCACGGCGCGCAGGAAGGGCACGTCGGTGACCACCAGGCCGTAGAGGTGCCAGCCCAGCGCCGCCGCCTCGCAGAGCTGCGCCTCCTCCTCGGTGAGCCAGGCGTGGCTCGGGCAGAGGAAGGCCTCGCAGGTGAGGACGTCGTAGACGCCGCAGGCCCGCAGGTCCTGGCCGCCGGCGGCGAGCGGGTGGGCCAGGCAGCCGACGCGCTCGCCGGCCGCGTCGAGGAAGCCCAGCAGCGGGCAGATCCGGACCGAGGGGAAGAGCGGCGCCGGGCCGTCCTCGGCCAGGGCCGCGGCGGCCCGGCGGAAGGCGCCCTCCTCCCGCGGCACGCGGGCCAGGGCGCGGGTGCGCCGCCACAGCTCGGCCTCCACCGCCCCCCGCGAGTGGTCGACCGAGTTGTAGAGGCCGCAGCAGGCGCCGCAGCTCGCGCTGGCGCGCTGGCAGAGCCGGATGGTCACTCGGGCCGGAGCCTACCATCGGCCGGGGGTCCCCTGCCCCGGCCCCGGGGCTCAGTGCTCCAGCCCGAGCGCGTGGCGGCAGCCCTGGCAGAGCCCCGGCCCCTTGCGGTCCACCTCGGCGAGCTCGCGGGAGAGGAACATGGCGCAGCGGTGGTCCTCGCAGTGGCCCAGCCCGAGCAGGTGGCCGGCCTCGTGGATGGCCTCGACCCGGGCGCGGGCCAGCAGGAGCGGCAGGTCCCTGGTGGCGAGGCGCGCCGTCGAGATGAGCGCCGCCCCGGCGTCGCGGTCGGCGTCTCCGAGCACGAAGCTGGCGTCGGGCAGGAAGAGGTCGACGTCGGCCAGGCCGAGCACCGGCAGCGGCTCGGCGGCCGGGCGCAGCGCCGAGAGGCGGCGCAGGATGGCGGCCGTGTGGTACTGGCGGCGCGCCTCGTTGAAGGCGTAGCGGGGGCGCTCCAGGACGGGGCCGGCGTCGACGTCGAGGTGGAGCACCTGCTGGAGCGCCTCGCGGACCCCGGCGCGGAGCTTCAGCCCCACCGAGCCCAGCGCCACGACCAGGAGCCGTCGCGGCCGGGGCATGGCCCGGACCTCGACCCTCAGGTTGGCCGGCTTGCCGTGGGAACTGGTTGAGGCGGAAGGATTCGAACCTTCATAGGCGGATCCAAAGTCCGCAGTCCTGCCGTTGGACGACGCCTCAGTGCCTTCGCGTCGGAGGGGGGTTCCCAAGGGCGCCTCCAGGTGTCGTGCGCTCCCTCCGCGCTCATGGGTTGCAGCGGGCCCCTCGCCCGCGTCGTCGTCACCAGCGTATCAGGGCGCTGGCCCAGGTGAAACCCGCCCCGAAGGAGCAGAGCGCCACCAGGTCGCCGCGCCGCACGCCGCGCGCGGTGAGCCCCTCCTCCAGGCAGAGCGGGATGGAGGCCGCGGTGGTGTTGCCGTACTTCTGGATGTTGTTGAAGACCTGGTCGTCGCGCAGCTCGAGCGAGCGCTGCACCGCCTCGGCGATGCGCAGGTTGGCCTGGTGCGGCACCAGCAGCTTGATGTCGCCGGTCTGGAGGCCGGCCTTGGCGAGCGCCTCGCGCACCACCTCGGGCATCCGCACGATGGCGTGCTTGAAGACCTTCTGCCCCTCCATGTGCGGGTAGATCGACCCGTCCTCGATCTGCTTCACCGAGACGCGCGGGTGGTAGACGGCGCCCGGGGCGTCGCCGGAGAGCTCCCTGGTGAAGCGGCCGTCGGCGTGGAGCTGCACGTTGAGCACGCCGCGCCCCGGGTCGTCGGTGGCCTCCAGGCAGGCCGCGCCCGCGCCGTCGCCGAAGATGACCGCGATGTCCCGGCCGCGGGTCGAGACGTCGAGGCCGGTGGACTGGACCTCGGCCCCCACCAGCAGGACCCGCCGGTACTGGCCCGTCTGGATCCAGGCGCTGGCCACCGAGAGGCCGTAGAGGAAGCCGGAGCAGGCGTTGCGGATGTCGATGGCCGGGATCCCCGGCAGCCCGAGCCGGCCCTGCAGGTAGCAGCCGTCGCCCGGGAAGACGTGATCGCTCTGGATGGTGGCGAAGACGATGGCCTCCACGTCGGAGGGCTGCCAGCCGGCCTTCTCGAGGGCGCGGCGGGCCGCCCGCTCGGCCAGGTCCGCCACCCCCTCCCCCTCCACCACCCAGTGGCGCTCCTGGACGCCGGTGCGCTGCTGGATCCACTCGTCGGAGGTGTCCATCCGCGCCACCAGGTCGGCGTTGGTGACGACGCGCTCCGGGACGGCGGTGCCGATGGAGACGAAGGCGGCGCGAGGCATGTGGGGCTCCCTGTCCGGCTGCGGCTAGATGTCGAGGTTCTGGACGTCGAGGGCGTGCTTCTCGATGAACTCGCGCCGCGGCTCGACGGCGTCGCCCATGAGGACGCCGAAGACCTCGTTGGCCTCGATGGCGTCGTCGACCCTCACCTGCAGCATGGTGCGGCGGGCCGGGTCCATGGTGGTCTCCCAGAGCTGCTCCGGGTTCATCTCGCCCAGCCCCTTGTAGCGCTGGATGGACTGGCCGGCCTGGGCCACCCGCTTGATGGCCTCCACCGCCGTGAAGACGTCCCCGACCTCCTCGTCGCCCTCCGGCGACTGGAGCCGGTAGGGGCCCGGGCCGATCTCGGCCAGGGCGGCGTGCAGCGCGGCCAGCTCGCCCCACTCGGCGCCCGCCAGGTAGTTGTGGTCGAGCCGGGTCTCGCGCGGCGCCCCGGACACGGTGGTCTGGAAGACCAGCGCGTCGCAGTCGTGCTCCACGTCGCGCTCGATGCGGGCCAGCCGGACCTCGAGCTCGGGGTGGGCCCGCTGGGCGCGCTGGTAGATCTTCTCGATCTGCGCCTTGACCTCCTGGTGGGTCTTGAGGAGGGCGAGGTCGAGGTCGCCGAGCTGGACGGCGGCGTCGACGATGCGGGCGTCGCGCCGGCGATCCACCCGCGCCAGCAGCCCGCGGTAGGCGATGGCGTCGCGGGCCAGCCGGCGCAGGTCGTCGCCCTTCAGCTCCAGGTCGCCGGAGGTGAGCGAGGCCTTCTCGGTGCCGATGCCGAGCAGGTGCTCGTCCATGGCCTCCTGGTCCTTCAGGTAGCTCTCCTTCTTCCCCTTGGCCACCCGGTAGAGCGGCGGCTGGGCGATGTAGAGGTAGCCCTTCTCCAGGAGCTGGGGCATCTGGCGGAAGAAGAAGGTGAGCAGGAGGGTGCGGATGTGGCTCCCGTCCACGTCGGCGTCCGTCATGATGATGATCTTGTGGTAGCGGACCTTGCCGATGTCGTACTCCTCCGGCCCGATCCCCGTGCCCAGCGCCGTGATCATGGTGACGATGGCGTCGGACGAGAGCATCTTGTCGAAGCGCGCCTTCTCCACGTTCAGGATCTTGCCGCGCAGCGGCAGGATGGCCTGGACGCGCCGGTCGCGGCCCTGCTTGGCGGAGCCGCCGGCAGAGTCGCCCTCGACGATGAAGAGCTCCGACTCGGCCGGGTCCTTGGACTGGCAGTCGGCCAGCTTGCCCGGCAGCGAGGCGCCGTCGAGCGCGCCCTTGCGGCGCACCGTCTCGCGCGCCTTGCGGGCCGCGATGCGGGCCCGGGTGGCCTCGGCCACCTTGGCGCAGATGCGCTTGGCCACCGCGGGGTTCTCCTCCAGGAAGGCGCCCAGCCTCTCGTTGAGCGCCGCCTCGACGATCCCCTTGGCCTCGGTGTTGGAGAGCTTGGTCTTGGTCTGCCCCTCGAAGCTGGCGCCCGGCAGCCGCATCGAGATGACGGCGGCCAGCCCCTCGCGCATGTCGTCCCCGCTGGGGAGCTCGTCCTTCAGGTCCTTGAAGAGGGCGTTCTTCTGGCCGTAGGCGTTGATGGTGCGGGTCAGCGCCGCCTTGAAGCCGATGAGGTGCGTGCCCCCCTCGTGGTTGTGGATGTTGTTGGCGAAGGCGAAGACCTTCTCGTCGTAGCCGTCGTTCCACTGCAGCGCGATCTCCACCACCGCGGTGCCGCGGTCCAGCTCCACGTCGGAGCGGAGCGAGATGGGCGGGTTGAGCGTCTCGCGCGCCTTGTTGAGGTAGGCGACGAACTCCTTGATCCCCTCCTTGAAGAGGAAGGCGTGCGTCTTGCCGGAGGCCCGCTCGTCGTCGATGGTGATGCGCAGGCCGGCGTTGAGGAAGGCCAGCTCGCGGAGTCGGCCGGAGAGCGTCTCGAAGCTGAACTCCTTGACCTCGAAGATGGTGGGGTCCGGCCTGAAGGTCACCTTGGTGCCGCGCCGCTGCGTCTCCCCGATGACGCCCACCTTGCCGGCGGGGTTGCCGCGCTCGTAGCGCTGCGCGTGGACCTTGCCGTCGCGGTAGACCTCGACCTTGAGCCACTCCGACAGCGCGTTCACGCAGGTGACGCCCACGCCGTGGAGGCCGCCGGAGACCTGGTAGGCGCTCGACTCGAACTTGCCGCCGGCGTGGAGCTTGGTCATCACCACGTCGAGCGTGTCCATCCCCTTCACCGTCGGGTGCGGCCCGACCGGGATGCCGGAGCCGTTGTCGAGCACCGTGATGGAGTTGTCGGCGTGGATGGTGACGTCGATCTCGGTGCAGCGCCCCGCCATCGCCTCGTCGATCGAGTTGTCGACCACCTCGTAGACCAGGTGGTGCAGCCCCCGCTCGCCCACGTCCCCGATGTACATGTGGGGGCGCTTGCGGACCGCCTCCAGCCCTTCCAGCACCTTGATCGCGTCGGTCCCGTACTCGCCCGGGGGGGCGGGGGGGTGGGGGGTGTTCTCGGCCGTATCCAGGGGGGACCTCGTGCGTTTTCTCTGAAAGGTTCTCAGAGCTTAGGCAACGCACGGATATAGCAGAGGCGGCGCCCAGCGGCAACGGGGAAAGGGGGGTCCAAGGGGCTGGATCGGCTCAGGAAAGCAGCGGTGAGACCGACCCCGCCGCGACCCGGTAGAAGCGGGTCTCCGCTCCGGCCGCAGGCTCGATGAGGCGGCGGTCGGTCGAGGTGAGGAACGCCTGGGCTGGGAGGCTCGCCACGTAGGCCAGCAGGTAGGCGTTCTTGGCCGGATCCAGCTCGGAGGAGACGTCGTCGAGGAGGAGCAGCGGCGGCCGCGGCAGCACGGCGCGCAGGTTCTCGACCTCGGCGATGCGGAGCGAGAGGACGTAGGCCCGCTGCTGCCCCTGGCTCCCGTAGACGCGGGCGGCGCGGCCACCGACGGCCAGGAGCACGTCGTCCATGTGCGGGCCGCAGGTCGTGTAGCCGCGCTCCAGGTCGCGCGGGAGGCGTGCCTCCAGCGCCTCGGCGAGGCGACCGGCCAGCGCCGCCTCGTCGCCGTCGAGGTCGATGCCGCCGCTGGCCCGGTAGGCGATCTCGGCACGGGGTGCGCCCGGGCCGGAGATCTCGGCGAAGGCGGCCCCCAGCCGCGGCTCGAGCTCCAGCATGACGTCGCGCCGGCGGCGCAGCAGGCGCGCCCCGGACTGGACGAGCGGCCCGCGGAAGCTCTCCTCGACGGCGCCCGCGCCGGCGCGGAGGGCGGCGTTGCGGGCCCGCAGGGCGCGCACGTACTCTCGCGCCTCTCCCAGGACCGCCGGCCAGCGGTTGAAGGCGGCCCGATCGAGGAAGCGCCGGCGGGCGTCCGGTCCGCCCTTCACGAGGAGCAGGTCGTCCGGGGAGAAGCAGACCGCGGCCAGGCCGTCCAGGTAGCTGTCGAGGCGCTCGACCGGCTTGCCGTCCAGCGTGGCGGTCCGGCCGCCGGGGAAGACCTCCACAGCCAGGGTCCGCTGGCCGCCGGCCACCAGCGCCTCGGCCGAGGCGAGCGCCCGCGCCGCCCCGAAGCGGACCAGCTCGCCCAGGCGGGAGGCGCGGAGCGGCCTGAGCGTGGCCAGGAGGTAGACGGCCTCGAGGAGGTTGGTCTTCCCCTGGCCGTTGTCGCCGAGCAGCACGGTGAGCCGCGGAGAGGGCTCCAGCGCCACCTCGGAGAGGTTGCGGAAGTCCTGGAGGTGGAGCGAGCGGAGCCTCACCGGATCTGGCCCCTCCCGCCGCCGCTCAGATGCGCATGGGCATCACGACGGCGGTGTAGCCCGCGTCCTCCGGCCCGGCGCCGCGCAGCACGCCGGGTGAGAGGTCGTCGGCCAGCTCGAGCTGCACGTCGTCGCTCTTGAGGACGGCCGCCACGTCCGTGATGTAGCGGGCGTTGAAGCCGATCTTGAGCGGCTCGCCGGCGTACTCCACCGGGACCTCCTCCTTCGCGTCGCCGAGGTCCGGGTTCTGCGACAGCACCTTGAGGAGGCCGGGGGAGAGCTCGAGCTTCACGGCGTGCGACTTGTCGGAGGCCAGCAGGGAGACGCGCCGGAGCGTCTCGAGGAGCCGCAGGCGGCCCACCTTGACGATCTTCTCTCCCTGCTTCGGGATGACCTGCTTGTAGTCGGGGAAGAGCCCCTCGATGAGCCGCATGGCCAGGACCACGCCCGGGCGCCGGTAGACGGCGCTGTTCTCGGCGAAGCCGAGCCTGGTGTCGGTCTTCTCCTGGCCGGGCTCGGCCCCCTCGCCGAGGAGCTTCTTCAGCTCCTGGAGCCCCTTGCGCGGCAGGATGACGCCGCGCTTGAGCGCGTAGTCGCCGGCCAGCGGCCGCTCGGAGAGCGCCAGCCGGTGGCCGTCGGTCGCCACCAGGCGGAGCACGGGCCCCTGGGGCTCGAAGAGGACGCCGTTCAGGTTGTAGCGGGTCTCGTCGGTGGAGGCGGCGAAGCTGGTCCGGTCGATCTGCTCGAGGAGCTCGGCCGGCACCACCTCGACGAAGGTGACCTTCTCGAACTTGGGCAGCGCCGGGAAGTCCTCGGCGGGCAGGCCGACGAGCCGGAACTCCGAGGGGCCGCTCCTCAGCTCGAGGTAGTTGTTGCCAGCCTTCTTGAGCGTGACCTGCTGCTCGGGCAGCGACCGGACGATCTCGAAGAGGTTCTTGGCCGGCACGGCCAGGGCGCCTTCCTTGGCGACCTCGCAGGGGTGCTCGGAGGAGACCGAGAGATCGAGATCGGTGGCCGAGACGTGGAGGACGTTGTCCTTGCCGGCCTCGAGCAGGACATGGGAGAGGATGGGCATGGTGGACTTCTTCTCCACGATCCCCTGGGACCTGGCGAGCGCACGGGCCAGCTCCTGGGCGCCGATCTTCAGTTCCATAGGATCCCCTCTCTCTTTCTGATCATCTTCATAGCAGGGGCCGGGTCGATGTGGAGAACCGTGGCCTGCCGGCGAAACGACGAAGGATTCCGTTCTGGACAACTCCCCGGACAACCCCGGGTCGAGGTTGTGTAGCGTGCGGTGAGACGGGGTGTCAACGCCGGCCCACACCACGTCCCCGGCCCGATCCGGCCTCGATCCACGGACGATCCACAGGCTCCTCGGCGGGCGCTCAGGGGACGAGCTTCTGGGTGAGGGAGGTCACGGCGGCCTGGACGGCGGCGTCGCTGCCGAGGAGCTCCTCGATCCGCTCCTTGGCGGAGATGACGGTCGAGTGGTCCTTCTTGTTGAACTTCTCGGCGATGAGCTGGAAGGTCTCCTTGGCCAGCTCGCGGCACAGGTACATGGCGACCTGGCGGGGCAGGGCGATCTTCTGCTCGCGCGAGGCGCTGGTGAGCTTGGCCACGGTGAGGCCGTAGTGGGCCGAGACCAGCTCCTGGATCCGCTCGATGGAGGGCTTGTAGCCGAGCGGAGGGATGACGTCGGAGAGGACGTCGCGGGCCAGGCGGACCGAGATGGGCTCCGACTTGAGCGAGGCGAAGGCGGCCACGCGCATGAGGGCGCCGTGGAGCTCTCGCACGTTGGAGCGGATGTGGGTGGCCAGGAGCTGGGTCACCTCCTCCGGCAGCTCGATCTGCTCGAGCTCGGCCTTGCGCTTCAGGATGGCGGCGCGGGTCTCGAACTCTGGGACCTCGATCTGGACGCGCATGCCCCACTCGAAGCGGGAGCAGAGCCGCTCCTCGAGCCCCTTCAGCTCCTTGGGGCTGCGGTCGCTGGAGAGGACGATCTGGACGTTCTGGTCGTAGAGGGTGTTGAAGGTGTGGAAGAACTCCTCCGCCGTCTTCTCCTTGCCCGCCAGGAACTGCACGTCGTCCACCAGCAGGGCGGCGCACTCCCGGTACTTCTTGCGGAACTCGTCGAGCGTGCCGCGGCGCAGGGCGTCGACGAAGTCGTTGGTGTAGCGCTCCGAGGAGACCACGGCGACGCGGCCGCCCGGGTTGGCGGCCAGGATGGCGTTGCCCACGGCGTGGAGCAGGTGGGTCTTGCCCAGCCCGGAGTCGCCGTGGAGGAACAGCGGGTTCCAGGCGTGGCCCGGCTTCTGGGCCACGGCGTGGGCGGCCGCGAAGGCGAAGCGGTTCGACTCACCCACCACGAAGGTGTCGAAGAGGTAGCGCGGGCTGGGGCGGGCGTCGCCGCTGCCGGGCTGGGCGCCAGCGCTGGCCGGCGCCGGGGCGGGCGCCGAAGGCGCCGGGGCGGCGCGCGGGCGGTCGTCCACGACGAAGACGACGCGCAGGGGCGCGCCCGCCACCTGGGGCAGGAACTCCTCGAACCAGGGCCGGTAGTTGTCGTCGACGAAGTCGCGGTGGAAC
>JAJYAW010000538.1 GCA_021779335.1 Myxococcales bacterium
CGGAGCGGGCCGGCGGGCCGGCGGGGCGGGGCGGGGCGGGCGGCCGGGCCGGTCAGGCCGCCGGCAGCCGGACGTCGAAGCGCGTCCCCTCGGCCCCGCTCCTCACGGTGATCTCGCCCCCCATGCCCTGCACCAGGTGCTTGGCGATGGCGAGCCCCAGGCCGGTGCCGCCGGCCTCGCGCGCCCGGCCCGGATCGACCCGGTAGAACCGCTCGAAGAGGCGCGCCAGGTGGTGCGGCTCGATGCCCGGGCCGGTGTCGGCCACGGTGAGGCGCACGTCCTCGCCGTGGCGCTCCGCGCCCACCGTGACGCTCCCGGCGGCGGTGTACTTCACCGCGTTGTCCACCAGGTTCACCACCACCTGCTCGAGCGCCCGGCCGTCGCCCAGCGCCAGCAGCCCGGGCGGCACGCTGGCGCGCAGGGCCAGCCCCTTCTTCTGGGCCGCCGGGCCGTGCAGCTCCAGCGCCATGCGCGCCAGCGCCTCCAGGTCCACCGGCGCCACCTCGAAGCGCCACTGGCGCGACTCGAGGCGGGAGAGGTCCAGGAGGTCCTGGGTCAGGCGCGCCAGTCGCTCGGCTTGCCGGTGGACGATCTCCACGAAGCCGCGGGCCGCCTCCGGCTGCTCCAGCGCCCCGGAGAGCAGGGTCTCGGCGGCGCCCCGGATGGCGGCCACCGGCGTGCGCAGCTCGTGGCTGGCGTTGGCCACGAAGTCGCGCTTGGTGGCGGCCGAGCGCCGCTCCTCGGTGGTGTCGCGCAGCAGCAGCAGCACCTCGCCGCGCAGGAGCGGCGTGAGCTGCACCGAGAAGGAGCGGCGCGGCAGCTCCAGGTCGAGCCGCCGGGCCGTCCCCTCCAGCGCCCGCTTGACCGCGTCGGCCAGCTCGGCGCTGCGGGTCACCTCGAGCGGCGTCATGCCGGCGGCCCGGCCGCCGGCCGCCAGGGCGTCGAAGGCGGCGTTGCACACCTTGACCCGGCCGTCCTTGGCGACGACGGCGGCCGCGTCCGGCAGCGAGGAGAGCAGCTCCTGCTCGGCCGGATCGCGCACGGTGGTGAAGCGGCGCAGCTCCCGCTCCAGCAGCAGCGCCGCCAGCTCCGAGACCTCGGCGCCCAGGTCGGCGTGCGGGCCGCCGGCCAGCTCGGCGCGCAGCGCGCGCAGGGCGGCGGAGACCTGGGTGCGGCCCAGGGGCGGCACCTACCCCTGCCCCTGCTCCGCCGGGTCGGCCAGCCGGTACCCCACGCCGCGCACCGTCTCCAGCAGCTCCCGCCCGCTGCCGAGCTTCTCGCGCAGCCGCTTGACGTGGGTGTCCACCGTGCGGGTCTCCACCTCCGGCGACATCTCCCAGACGTCCTCCAGCAGCTGCTCGCGCGACTGGACCCGGCCGAGCCGGGCCATGAAGGTGGCCAGCAGCTTGAACTCGAGCGGCGTCAGCGTGACCTCGGCGTCGTCCACGAAGACCCGGTGGGCCTCGGCGTCCACGCGGATGGGCCCCACCCGCTCGCGCGCCTGCTCCACGACGCGGCCGGCGCTGGCGCGGCGCAGGATGGCCTTGAGCCGGAGCGTCAGCTCGCGCACCGAGAAGGGCTTGGTGACGTAGTCGTCGGCGCCGAGCTCGAAGCCCACCACCCGGTCCACCTCCTCGCCCTTGGCGGTGAGCATGACCACCGGCACGTGGCGGGTGCGGGCGTCGGCCTTGATGCGCCGGCACACCTCGGTGCCGGGGATGTCCGGCAGCATGAGGTCGAGCAGCACCAGGTCCGGGACGCGCCGCCTCAGCGCCAGCAGCGCCTCCTCGCCGCGCGTGGCGAGGATGGTCTCGAACCCGGCGGCGCGCAGGTTGAAGTCCAGGACGGAGAGGAGATCGCGCTCGTCGTCGACGAGGAGGACGGTGGTCACGGTGCCTTTACCGCACGCCAGCGTGACAGGGGCGTGGAGCCCGCGCAACGGAACGGTGACGCGGTCACGACCCCCCGCCCCTTAGGGGGCGCCCGCCGGGCCCGACCCGGGGTACGATGGTCGGCCATGCGCCCGCAGGCCCTGCTCCCCGCCCTCCTCCTCGCCGGCTGCGCCACCTCCCGCGGCGCCGACCTCGCGGCGCCCCTCGCGTCGGAGGGCGGGGTGCTGCGCGAGGCGGAGCTGGCGCGGGTCCGCTGCCTGCTCGTCGCGCCGCTGGAGAACGGCTCCGACGCGCCGCGCGCGGCCGGCGTCGCCACCGCGGCGCTGGCGGGCCGCGTCGACGAGCGGCGCGCCCAGGTGCTGCCGGTGGCCCAGCTCCGCGCCATCTTCGCCGGCACGCCGCTCGAGCTGCCGGAGGGGGTCTCGGCCGCCACCGCGCTCGAGCTCGCCGAGCTGCTGGGCGCCGACGCCGTGCTCTACGGCGCCATCGAGGGGCGCCACGAGGAGGCGCGGCGGGACGTGCTGGCGACGCTGCGGCTCACCCTGACGGCCCACCGGGATCTCGTCTTCGCCGCCACCGCGCGGGTCGAGCCGGCGTCGGGCGAGCCCTTCGAGGCGGCGGTGCAGCGCACCGTCCTCGAGCACGCCCGCCCCATGCTGGAGCGGCTCGGCGCGCCCGGCCTCCACGCCTGCTTCCCCCAGGAGCGGCGGGAGGCGCTCCGCGCGGCGGCGCTCTCCCTGCAGGCGCCGGCCCCGGCGCCGGCGGGAGCCCCGGCCGCC
>JAJYAW010000539.1 GCA_021779335.1 Myxococcales bacterium
GCCCGGCCGGCCTCCCCCCGCAGCTGAGCCGCCTCCGGCCGCCGCGCCGCGCCGGCGGCGGCCGCCGCCCGCGCCCCCCCGGAAGCCCCGCCTCGTCTAGACTGCCGGCGTGACCGTCTACCGGCTGCCGCGCGAGGTCGCCTTCCCGGATCCGGGAGAGGCCGAGGAGGACGGGCTGCTCGCCGTGGGGGGCGATCTCTCGGTGCCGCGCCTGCTGGCCGCCTACGCGCACGGCATCTTCCCCTGGTTCACCCGCGGTCAGACCCCCTACTGGTTCTCGCCGGATCCGCGCCTGGTGCTGCGCCCCGAGGCGCTGCACGTGCCCCGCTCGCTGGCCCGCACGCTCCGGCGCGGCGCCTACCGCTTCACCGCCGACCGCGCCTTCGAGCAGGTCCTCCTGGGCTGCGCCACCGCCCGCCGGGAGGGGCAGGACGGCACCTGGATCTCCAGGCCCATCGTGGAGGGGTACACGGCGCTCCACGCGGCGGGGTTCGCCCACTCCTTCGAGGCCTGGGAGGGCGAGGCGCTGGTGGGCGGCCTCTACGGCGTCTCGCTGGGGGCGGCCTTCTTCGGCGAGTCGATGTTCGCGCTCCGCCCCGACGCCTCCAAGGGCGCCTTCGTGACGGCGGTGCGGTGGCTGACGCGGCAGGGCGTCCGGCTGGTGGACTGCCAGGTCACCACCGAGCACCTGGTCCGCTTCGGGGCGGAGGAGTGGCCGCGCCAGCGCTACCTGGCGGCGCTGCCGGCGCTGCTCGTCCCGCCGACGCGGCGCGGCGCCTGGGTGCTGGACTAGCCCTGCAGCGCCTGGAACCGCTCCAGCGCCACCATCCCCCACAAGGGCCAGCCACCCGGGCGCCAGGTTCACCTTCAGCAAATTGAGCCCGAGTCGCACCCGTTTGAGACCTTCCCAAACGGCCTGACACAGATCAATTTACGACCCGACGCGGTGCCCGGGACGGCTCGACGATCGAGTCGCCCGGCCCCAGGGCCCCGCCAGCCAGATGAGCGCACTCTTCTCGAAGAGCTCGAACGCCCTGCTCCTGACGGTCCTGGCCACGCTGGGGCTGGGTGTCGCCGGCACCATCGGCGGGCTGATGCTCTACTGGCGGACGCCCTACGGGACGCGCCAGCACCAGCCCGTCGTCCAGCCGATCGAGTTCGACCACCGGCACCACGTGCAGGACGATCTCATCGACTGCCGCTACTGCCACACGTCGGTGGACCGGGCGCCGAGCGCCGGCATCCCCCCCACCGAGCTCTGCCTCTCCTGCCACGCCCAGGTCTGGAACAAGAGCCCGCTGCTCGACCAGGTGCGGGCGAGCTGGTTCTCCGGCAAGCCCATCGTCTGGACGCGCGTCCACAAGCTGCCGGACTTCGTCTACTTCAACCACGCCATCCACGTGAACAAGGGGGTCGGCTGCGTCGAGTGCCACGGCCGCGTCGACCAGATGGCCGCGGTGGAGCAGGCGCAGGCGCTCACCATGGGCTTCTGCCTCGACTGCCACCGGAACCCGCAGCCGCGCCTCCGCCCGCTGGAGGAGGTGACCAACATGCGCTGGCAGCCGCCGGCCGACCGGGCGGCGCTCGGGGCCGCCCTGGCCAAGAAGTACGACGTCAAGACGAGAGTGAGCTGCTCGACATGCCATCGCTAGGCCTCCCCATCTACGGACAGCCCCCCCGCCCCGGGCAGGAGCCGCGCTGGCGCAGCCTGGCCGAGGCGGCCGGCACGGCGGATCCCGCCGCGGGCCAGTATCCGGACGGCGATCAGCCCGCCCCCGACGCGTTCGGACGGCGCAGCTTCATGCAGCTCCTGGGCGCCTCGGCGGCGCTGGCCGGGCTGGCGGGGTGCAAGCCGCCGCGCGAGAAGGTGGTCTCCTACGTGCGCAAGGAGGCCGGCGTCACCCCGAGCCTGCCCGGCTATTACGCCTCGGCCCTCTCCAGCGGCGGCCACGCCGTCGGGGTGGTGGTGGAGACGCACGAGGGGCGGCCCACCAAGGTGGAGGGCAACAGGGACCAGGCCTCCAGCCTGGGCGCCGCCGGGCTGCACCAGCTGGCCTCCATCCTGGACCTCTACGACCCCGGCCGGCTCTTCGGCGTGCGCCGCGGCGGCCGCCCGCTGGTGTGGAGCACCTTCCTGCAGGAGGCGGCCGCGCTGGCCGCCGGCCTGGAGAAGGACGGCGGGGCGCGGCTGCGGGTGCTGGCCGAGCCGACCTCGTCGCCCGCGCTGGCCGACCAGCGGGCGCGGCTGCTGGCCCGCTTCCCGGCGGCGCGCATCGTGGCCTGGGACCCGCTCGGCGAGGAGGCCGCCCGCGAGGGCGCCCGCCTGGCCTTCGGGCGGCCGCTCGAGCCGGCCTACGCGCTCGAGGCGGCCGACGTGATCCTCTCGCTCGACGCCGACTTCCTGGCCACCGAGGGGGACCACCTGCGCCACGCGCGCGCCTTCGCGTCGCGCCGCACCCAGGCCTCGATGAACCGGCTCTACCAGGCCGAGGCGAGCTACACGGTGACCGGCGGCGTGGCCGACCACCGCCTCCGCATGCAGGCGCGAGCGGTGCTCCCCTTCGCCCGCGCGGTGGCCTGGTCCCTGGCCGAGGACCACGGCGTCCGGGCGCTGGCCGGGCTGGGCGCCCAGCCCGCGGCCGGGCAGGGCCGCGCCTCCGCGGCGGTG
>JAJYAW010000540.1 GCA_021779335.1 Myxococcales bacterium
CTCGATCTCGGCCTCCGAGAGCTTGGTCACCGACAGGTCCTTCACGCCCAGC
Organism: Myxococcales bacterium; assembly: GCA_021779335.1. Lineage (GTDB taxonomy): Bacteria > Myxococcota > Myxococcia > Myxococcales > Anaeromyxobacteraceae > JADKCZ01. The sequence continues at coordinate 53 of JAJYAW010000540.1, forward strand.
TTCTTGCCCATGACGTTCTGGCCCTTGCCGTCCGCGCCGTGGCAGACGGTGCACTTGGTGGCGAAGAGCTCCTTGCCGTCGGCCGCCCGGGCCGCGCTGGCGAAGAGGAACGAGAAGGCGATGGCGGTGGCGATGCGCTTCATGGTGTCTCCCGGGTGAGTGTGACGGATCGACGGCTCAGTGCGTCGCTGGCGTCTTGAACGTACCGACGAGGATGGGGACCGAGATCTTCACCAGGATCGTCAGGACGAGGAATCCTACTCCGAAGATGCCGACGGCGACCGACCACTCGGTCCCGGTTGGGGTGTACTCGTAGATCTCGCCCAGCGTGTCCGGCGTCATGCCCGGGATGACCAGCCCCATGCCCTTCTCGATGTAGACGCCGGCCCAGATGAGGAGGCAGCCGACGTTGAGCAGGACCCAGTTGGTCCGCAGCCTCGGGATGACGAAGATGAAGAAGGCCGCCACGCTGGCCGCGAGGGCGAACCAGGCGTACGGGACGAGCGCCTTGTGGGTGCCAAGGCCGAACCAGAGGTACTGCGTGTACCGGACCTCCTGGGTGGACGAGTAGAACTCCTTGAAGACCTCGGCGCCCAGCAGGAACAGGTTGAAGAACATGGCGTAGCTCATGAGCTCCGCCACCTTCCAGATGGCCTCGTCCTTGATGGGGATCTTGGCCGTCCTCCGGAGGATCTGGAACAGGATGATCATCACCGCCGGCCCGCTGCAGAAGGCGGAGGCCAGGAAGCGGGGCGCCAGGATGGAGGCGTTCCAGAACGGGCGGGCGGCCATGCCGTTGTAGAGGAAGGCCGTCACGGTGTGGGTGCTGATGGAGACCGGGATGGAGATGAGCACCAGCGGGACCAGGATCTTCTTGGCCGGCTCCCGGCCGTTGTAGGCCTGGTACAGGATGTAGAGCACCACCGTCACGTTGAGGATCAGGTAGATGTTGAGCACCAGGGCATCCCAGGTGAGCAACGAGTGCGGCCAGTTGGGCGTGCCGAGCCCGGGGAACATGTGGAGCAGCCGGTCCGGGCGCCCCATGTCCACCATGATGAAGAGCAGGCACATGGCGAGCGCCGAGATGGCCAGCAGCTCACCGAGCAGCACCACCTCCTTGATGGGCCCCCAGTGGTACACGTAGGCGGGGATCACCAGCAGCACCGCGGCGGCCGCCACCCCCACCAGGAAGGTGAAGTTGCCGATGTAGAAGGCCCAGCTCACCTGGTCGCGCATGTTGGTGGCGAGGAGCCCCAGCTGCGCCTGGTGCCAGTAGCCGACCGCGCCCACCAGGATGGCGGCGCCGAGCGCGCCCAGCCAGAGGAAGTAGGCCTTGTTGCCGGTGGCGACCTGCCGCCCGCAACCCTTGAGGAACTGGAGGATCCCGGTCATCGGCGGCCTCGTCACGTCGCGTAGAAGTAGTAGAACTGCGGGCTGGTGGCGAGCTCCTCCTTGAAGATGAAGACCCGCTTCATCTCCATCACCTTGCGGATCTCGCTCTCCGGGTCGAGCAGGTTGCCGAACTTGCGCGCCCCGACCGGACAGACCTCGACGCAGGCCGTGTAGCGCCCCTCGCGCGCCCGCTGGATGCAGAAGGTGCACTTCTCCACCACGCCCTTGGGCCGCGGCAGGTTGCCGAGGTAGTGCTGGACCGGGTTGAGCTCCTCGGCCGGCAGGGTGGGCGTGGCGAAGTTGAAGTGGCGGGCGCCGTACGGGCAGGCCGCCATGCAGCAGCGGCAGCCGATGCACCAGTCGTAGTCGACGACCACGATCCCGTCCTTCTCCTTCCAGGTGGCCTGGGTCGGGCAGACCTTGACGCAGGGCGGGTTGCGGCACTGCTGGCACTGCACCGGGAAGTAGAACTTGCCCGGCTGCGGCACGGTGGCCGGGTCGTAGTAGGTCTCGGCGTGGGAGAGGTCGACGCCGTGCTCCTTCTCCATCTGCAGCACCCGGATCCACTGGATCTGGGGCTCCTGGCGGGACTGGTTGTTCTCCTTGACGCAGGCGTAGACGCAGCGGCGGCAGCCGATGCAGCGCGAGATGTCGAGGCCGTAGCCGAAGAGCACGCCCTCCATCGGGCCGGTGGCGGTGACCTTGGTGTCCTTGCCCCAGCGCGCCTTGTTGCGCCGCTCGGCCTTCGCCAGCACCCGCTTGAGCTCCTCCGGCGAGAGCTCCTTGAAGTGCTTGCGGAGGAAGTCCTCCATGCCCACCCCGCCGCTGCAGCCGGACACGGTGGCCAGCGCGCCGCCGGCCACGGCGGCCTGGATGAAGGCGCGCCGGCCCGCGTCGTGGCGAACCTCGTCGCCCTCGGTCGCCGCGGGGAGCTTCGGGTCGGCGCTCACGGGTGCACCTCCTTCGCCGGGCGGCCGGCGGCCCTGGCCTTCGCCACCTCGTCGGCCGTCATCCGCATCTGCTCCGGACGGAACGGGGGCGGCTCCGGCGCGAGCAGCTGGAGCGTCGGCGAGACGATCCGCTTGCCGTCCACCACGCGGTCCTCGACGCCCTTCCACCTGGGCGTGTGCGGGTTGTGGCAGTTGACGCAGAGGAAGTAGGTCTTGGCGCCGTTCCACATGCCGATCCGCTTGCCGTGGATCCCCACCTTCCAGTCCCGGTAC
>JAJYAW010000053.1 GCA_021779335.1 Myxococcales bacterium
GGCCCACGCGCGGGAGCCACGCCCCCGCCGAGTGGGGGGCCGCAGGCCCGGCCGCCAGCCGGCGCCGCAGCCGCTCCGGCGCGGTCCGGTGCGGCAGGTGCTCCAGCAGGAGGTCGTCCAGCAGCGCCTCCGCCGCCTCGGCTCGCCGGCAGGGGGCGCAGCCCTCCAGGTGGTGCCGGACCGCCGCCGCCGCCGCGGGGTCGAGCCTGGCGCGCAGCAGGTCGTGGAGCTCGAGCCTGGCGTCGCGGCAATCCATGATCACCTCCGGTAGTCGGCCAGCCGCGCCCGCAGCGCGGCCCGGGCCCGGGCCAGCCGGGACTTGACGGTGCCGGCCGGGCACCCGAGGATCAGCGCCACCTCGGCCTCGCTGAAGCCCTGCACGTCGAGGAGGATGGCGGTGCGCGACGGCTCGGCCAAGGTGGCCAGGGCGGCCCGGATCTCCTCGCCCACCACGCCGCGCAGCCGCTCGAGCTCCGCGTCGCCGCGCAGCCAGCCGTCGCCGTCCGGCTCCGCCGGGGCGCGGTCCTCGTCGAGGGCCCCGTCGGTGGCCTGGCGCCGCGCGGCGCGCACGCGGTCCAGGAAGGAGTTGCGCAGGATGCGGAAGAGCCAGGCCCGCAGGTTGGTCTCGGGCTCGAGCTGCCCCCAGGCCCGCAGCGCCCGGGCGTAGGTCTCCTGGACCAGGTCCTCGGCGTCGGCGCCGTTCCGGGTCAGGTGGCAGGCGAGATCGTAGAGCGCGTCGGCCTCCGCCAGCGCCTCCCGTCCCGGACCGTCCTCCGGCGCGCTGGCTGGTACCAGCCTCACTCCGGCGCTCCCTTCGAGGAGGCCCGCCCCGGGCCGCCCGTAACCGGAACGCGCGGCGACCCAGGACGTTCCAGGCCCACCTGGGGCTGGAACCGCGCGGCCCGCTCCGGCGTCCGGTGAGCGGCGGGGGCCCGGGGCCGGCGGAGGCCCAGCGGAGCGACTGGCGATGGCCAACGAGATCGATCGCAGGACCTTCCTCCGCGTCGCCGGCCTGTCGCTCGGCGCCGGCGCGCTCTACCAGGTGGCGCCCGCGCTGGCCGGCGGGCTGGCGGACGGCGAGGGGGGCGACGTGGCGGAAGCGCAGCGGCGGGCCAACGGGGAGGCGGTGACTCCCTTCACCTTCGTGCAGCTCTCCGACACGCACGTCGGGTTCAGCGGTCCGCCCAACCCGACCGGCACCCGCGCCTTCGAGCGGGCCGTCGAGCTGGTCAACCGGCTCGAGCGGCCGCCGGAGCTGGTCCTGTTCACGGGGGACCTGACCCACGACAGCGACCAGCCGGGCGAGCCGGAGGCGCGGCTGCGCCGCTTCCAGGAGATCGCCGGCCGCCTCAAGGTGACGGAGCGCCACGTCGTGCCCGGCGAGCACGACGCCGCGGCGGACGGCGGGGTGCGCTTCCGGGGGGTGTTCGGGCCGACGAGCTACGCCTTCGACCACCGGGGCGTCCACTTCGTCGCCCTCGACAACGTCTCGCGAGCCAGGCCGGAGGTGGGGCCGGAGCTGCGCGCCTGGCTGCGGCGGGACCTGGCCCGCTTCTCGCCCACCACGCCCATCGTGCTCTTCACCCACCGCCCGCTCTTCGACCTGAAGCCCGAGTGGGAGTGGTTCACCGCGGACGGCGACGAGGTCATGCGGATCCTGGCCCCGTTCGAGAACGTCACGGTCCTCTACGGCCACATCCACCGGGAGGACCGCCACGACCTCGGCCACGCCCGCCACCTGGCGGCCCGCTCGCTCATCTTCGCCTTCCCGGACCCGGTCACCGCCGCCGAGAAGGTGCCGGCCAGGTTCGACCCGGCGCGCCCGTTCCATGGGCTCGGCCTGCGGCTGCTGGAGCGCGGCGCCGCCGCGGGCGGCCGCCTGGACGCCCGGGAGGTCGAGCTCACGCTGCGCGAACGATCCGGCACCGAGGGGTTCGCGCAGCTGCTCCGGCCCACCTCCCTCTGAGGACCCTCGCCCGGGAGCCGACATGATCGCCACCCCGCTCCGTCACGCCCTCCTCGCCCTCGCGCTGCTGACCAGCCCGGCCGCGTCCCTCGCCGCCCCGGCGTCCGGGGAGGGCGCCGTCCGCACCGTCGAGATCGTGGCCCACCGCTTCGAGTTCACGCCCGGGGAGATCACGCTGGAGGTGGGCCAGCGGGCCCGGCTCCGGCTCTCCAGCCAGGACGTGACCCACGGCTTCTACATGAAGGCGCTCGGCATCGACGCCACCATCGAGCCGGGGAGGGTCACCGAGGTCGAGGTGACGCCGGCCGCGCCGGGGCGCTACACCGTCATCTGCGACCACTACTGCGGCTCCGGCCACGGCGGCATGAAGATGACCATCGTGGTGCGCTGAGGGCGCCCCTCACGGCATGGCCGCCAGCTTGGCGGCCAGGTCGCCGAAGAGGTCGGTGACCGTGCCGTCGCAGTCGACCTGGTGCTGCGTGTCGGCGTTCAGCCAGGCGATCATCTCCACCGAGGTGACGTCGGGCGCGCCGGGCACCGCGGTGGCCAGCAGCGAGCCCTCCATGACCCGGATGTAGGTGGTGCCCCAGGTCTTCTGGTAGCGCTCGCCCACCACCACCGGGGCCGCGTCGGTCCCCTCGAGCGGCCCGGCCCGGTAGGTCACGTCGAACTTGGTGACGACCGTGGTCGGGCCCACCGACGTGTCGTTCCGGTAGTGCACCCGGAAGCTCACCGGGAAGTCCTCGACCCCGAGGTCGTCGGGCGCGGCGAGCGCCGTGCCGCCGTTCTGGTTGTGGATGTAGCTGGCGGCCGGGTCGTGCAGCGCGGCGTAGACCTTGGGCAGCGGCGCGTGGAGGTAGCCGCGGGCGTGGGAGGCGTAGTGGCCGGCCTCCGGCACGGCGACGATGGGTCCGAGCGCCTGGGGGTACGGGTCGGTCGCCGTGGCGGCGGGCCAGGCGGCCGACGGCGAGACGGCCTCGAGCGGCTGGAAGCCGACGTCGAGCGGGAAGGCGTCGGTCCGGTTGCGGCCGCAGGCCGTGACGAGGAGTCCGGCCAGCGCGAGGCCGAGGCCGAGGCCGATGGAGGTTCTCAGGCGTTCGGGGGGCATGGCCTTCACGGATAGGCATGATCCGCCGAGGCCGCTCGCTCGCGATGGTCGCACGGCCCAAGAGGGGAGGGTGGTACCCGGGAGGACCGTTGCCTCGCAGTGGACTTGGCGGCAGGTTGTGGCGACCGACCATGACTCGACTGAGGAGGCACGCCATGACCCGTGTGTTCCGCTCGACGCTGCTCGCCCTGCTCCTCCTGCCGTCCGCCGCCGCCGCCCAGGTGAGCCTCGGCGTCAGGGCCGCCTACGCGCTGCCGTCGGGCGACGCCTACGAGCAGCCGGGGTTCGGCACCTTCAAGGAGAAGGACCTCGCCAAGGCGGCCGTGCCGTTCCAGCTCGACGCGACCTGGCGCTTCACGCCGGCCTTCTCCGGCGGCGTCTACCTCGCGTACGGCGTGGGGCAGGCCGGCTCCAAGCTCTCCACGATGTGCTCGACGTCCGGCTCGTCGTGCGACCGGCCGACGGTCATTCGGTACGGGGTGGAGGGGGCCTACGGCTTCGGCCCCGCCGGGCCGGTCGAGCCCTGGCTCGGCCTCGCCGCCGGCGTCGAGTCGGCGTCCTTCAAGGTCAAGCACTTCACTTACGGTGTCATCCCGGGCACGCCGCCCGCGCCCCTGGTGGCCGACCTGTCGGGGACGCTGCGCGGCTGGGACGCGCGGCTGGAGGGCGGGGCCGACTACCGGCTGGGCTCCGCCTTCGTGGCCGGCCCCTACCTCTCGGTGGGGATCGGCCAGTACCGCGTGCAGCACGTCACCCTCTCCGACCAGGGGACGGTGGCCGGCGGCGGCGTCGACTCCGCCAGGTCGCACGGCTGGTGGTCGCTCGGCCTGCGCGGCCGCTTCGACCTGTAGCGGGCGGCGCCCGCGGGCCTGAGCCTGGACGGACCCGGCCCCGGCCGTAACAGGCCGGAATGACGCTGGAAGTTCAGCTCGAGGCGAGGCCAAGAGGTGCGCCTGGCGGGCTCGCTCGCGCCCGCGCCGCCAGCCGCATCCCGGCGCCGAACCTCTTGAATTCCGAGCCGGGGCCGCCCGTCTTCCATCCAGCCCGGTGTGCTATACCCGGCCGGGCCATTCACGGGCTCGTCACCAGAGGGCCACCGCCGCGTGTCGGCCGTCAGGAAGGCGGCCCGTCTTGATGCCTCAGGGAACCACCGAAGCGCGCCCCGTCCACCCCGGCGGCCTGGCGCCGGCCACCGCCGCCGAGGCGCCGGCCGGCCCGCCCCGGGTCCGCGTCGACGGGAAGTTCTTCCGGCTCGGCGACGAGAAGTTCTGGGTGAAGGGCGTCACCTACGGCCCGTTCGCGCCGAACTCGAAGGGCCTGAACCTGCCCGAGCCCGAGCAGCTGGAGCGCGACCTCCGGCAGATCCGCGAGCTGGGCGGCAACACGCTGCGGCTCTACCACGCGCCCACCGTGGAGGTGCTCGACGCCGCCCAGGCCCACGGCCTCAAGGTGCTGGTCGACATCCCCTGGTCCAAGCACCGCTGCTTCATGGACGACCCGGCGGACCAGGAGACCGGCCGCGCGGCGGTGCGCCGGACGGTGCGGGCCCTGCGCGGCCACCCGGCCGTGCTGGCCTACAGCGTGGTCAACGAGATCCCGCCGGACGTGGCCCGCTGGTCGGGGCGCGAGCGGGTGGAGGCCTTCATCGAGGAGCTGGTCCAGATCGCGCGGGAGGAGGACCCGGGGGCGCTGGTCACCTTCGCCAGCTACCCGCCCACCGAGTACCTGCGGCCGCTCTCGGTGGACTTCTACACCATGAACGTCTACCTGCACGCCCGGGAGAAGCTCCGCTCCTACCTGGGGCGCCTGCAGAACCAAGTGGACGAGAAGCCGCTGCTCCTCGGCGAGTACGGCATCGACTCCATCCGCAACGGCGAGGCGGAGCAGGCCGAGCTGGTCGGGATGCACCTGCAGGAGGTCTTCCGCGCCGGCCTGGCCGGGACCTGCGTCTTCTCCTTCACCGACGACTGGTTCACCGGCGGTCACCCCATCACCGACTGGGCCTTCGGCCTGGTGGACCGCCAGCGGGCGCCCAAGCCGGCCTCCCGGGAGGTGGCCCGGGTCTTCCAGGCCCTGAGCCCGCTGCCGGCGCTCCAGCGCTACCCGCGCGTCTCGGTGCTGGTCTGCTCCTACAACGGCTCGAAGACCCTCGACGGCTGCCTGACCTCGCTGGAGCGGCTCTCCTACCCGGACTACGAGGTGGTGCTCGTCGACGACGGCTCGACCGACGCGGTGCCCGAGATCGCGGCCCGCCACCCCTCCGTCCGCTACCACGCCCAGCCGAACCGCGGCCTCTCGGCGGCGCGCAACACGGCGCTCGAGCTCGCCAGCGGCGAGATCGTGGCCTACACCGACGACGACTGCTTCGCCGACGAGGACTGGCTCTACTTCCTGGTGGCCAAGCTCCTCGACCGCGACGCCTCGGCGGTGGGCGGCCCCAACCTGCTGCCGACCCACGACGGCCCGGTGGCGGCCTGCGTCTCCGCCAGCCCCGGCGCGCCGGCCCACATCCTCATCGACGACCACGTGGCCGAGCACATCCCCGGCTGCAACATGGCCTTCTGGAAGGACCGGCTCAAGGCCATCGGCGGCTTCAACCCGCTCTACACCAAGGCCGGCGACGACGTGGACGTGTGCTGGCGCCTGCAGAACGAGGGCGACACCATCGTCTACAGCCCGGCCGCCATGGTCTGGCACCACCGCCGCTCCACGGTGAAGGCCTACCTGAAGCAGCAGCGCGGCTACGGCGAGGCCGAGGCGCTCCTCAAGCGCAACCACCCGGAGAAGTTCCAGGGCTTCCAGGCCAACCTCTCCTGGCACGGCCGCATCTACACGCGCGCCGGCGTCGGGGTGAAGCTGGGGCGGCCGGTCATCCACTTCGGCCCCTTTGCCACCGGCCTCTTCCAGACCATCTACAGCCCGCCGCAGGTCTGGTGGCCGCTCGTCGCCACCTCCATCGAGTGGTGGGTCGCCATCGCGATGCTCCTCGGGCTGGGGGCGGTGGCGGCGCCGTCCGTCTGGCTCTCCCACGACACCACCTGGCACGTCTGGTCCAACCTGGGGAACCCGTTCCTCTTCTTCCCGTCCGCCATGGGGGCCGTCTCGCTGGCGGTGGCCTGGGTGGTGGCCGGCCAGGCCAGCCCGCCGGTGCACCAGCGCCGCTGGTGGTCGCGCCTGCTCATCGCCGCCATGCACCTGCTGCAGCCGGTGGCGCGCGGCTACGCCCGCTACCAGACCCGCTTCAAGACCCGCCACGTGCCGGAGGCGCTCCACGAGCTGGCGCGCCAGTGGGAGGAGCGGGCCCCGCTCCTGCTGCGCCAGCGCGAGCTCGGGCTCTGGAGCGAGGACGGGCTGGGGCGCGAGCAGCTGCTGGAGGGGCTGGTGGCCTTCGCCCGCGCCCGGGGGGCCACCTTCCGCGCCGACTCCGGCTGGGAGCCCATCGACCTGACCTTCCGCGGCGACCGCTGGAGCAACGTGGAGCTGACCAGCGTCACCGAGGAGCACGGCGGCGGCAAGCGGCTCACCCGGGTGCGCACCCGGCTCCGCGCCACGCCCTCCTTCTACGCCGTCCTGGCCGCCACCCTCTACCTGACGCTCCTGGTCTCGCTCTGGACGCCGACCTCGCTCTGGACGGCGGACTGGCCCCTCACCTCCGAGCCCACGTGGTGGCCGGGCTGGCTCTGGCGGCCCGACGTGGATCTGGCCGTCGTGCTGGTGCCGATCGTGGCGGTCCTCTGGGTGGTGGTCTCCTCCTCCCGCCGGCTGCGCCGCGTCGCCACGGCCTCGCTCCTCGCCGTGGCGGAGTCGCTGGCCATGTCGGTGGTGGGCTCGCCGGAGGCGCTGCGCCGGCCGGCCGCGGGGGGTGGGGCCGCCAGGGCCGCGGCCCCCGCCGCCAAGACCTGAGCCGTGACCACCCGCCGCTCCACCGTGCCGCGCGTCCTCGGCTACCTCCGGGCGCACCGCCTCCGCTTCTCGGCCGGCCTGGGGCTGACCGGCCTGGGCATCCTCCTCGACGTGCTGAAGCCCCTGCCCCTGGCGGTGGTGCTCGACACGGTGCTCTCCGGCCGCCCGCTGCCGGGGCCGCTGGTCCCGCTGCTGGGCGGGCTCTCGCGCCAGGGGCTGCTGGCGGTGGCCGCCCTCGCCATCGTGGTGGTGACGGTGGCGCGCGGGGTGGTCACGCTCGGCTCCAACTACGTCACCATCGACATCGGGCAGCGCATGGTGAACGACGTGCGCACCGAGCTCTACGCGCACCTGCAGAAGCTCTCGCTCCGCTTCCACCACCAGCAGCAGGCCGGCGACCTCCTCTACCGGGTCATGTCGGACACCTTCTGCATCCAGTCCATGGTGATGAACGGGCTGCTGCCGCTCGTGAGCGCGGCCTCCACGCTGGGGCTCATGCTCTGGGTCATGGTGAGCTTCGACTGGCAGCTCGCCGCGGTCTCGGTGCTGGTGGGCCCGCCCCTCTTCCTGGCCATCCGCCACCTCTCGGGCCGGATCCACGGCCACGCCGCCGCGGTGCGCCAGGCGGAGAGCGACCTCTACGCCCGGGCCGGCCGGACCATCGGCGCGGTGAAGCTGGTGCAGGCCTACGGCGGGGAGGCGGCCGCGGTGGAGGCCTTCCGCCTGGGCAGCGAGCGCAGCCTGGCCCTCTCGCTCCGGCTCTACAGCGCGGAGAGCCTCTTCGGCCTGGCGGTGGAGTCGCTGCTGGCGCTGGGCACGGCCGGCCTGGTCTGGCTGGGGGCGCGCCACGTGCTGGCGGGCGCGCTCACCCTCGGCAGCCTCACCATCTTCCTCTCCTACCTGCGCGACATGTACCTGCCCATCCAGTCGATCAGCCACAACCTGGCCGAGCTGGCGGCCTCGCGGGCCGGGCTGGACCGGGTCTTCCAGGTGCTGGACCAGGAGCCGGACGTCCAGGACTCGCCCGAGGCCCTGCCGCTGCCGCCGGTGGCGGGCGAGATCGTGCTGGAGGGCGTCGGCTTCGGCTACCAGGACCAGCCGGTGCTGCAGGACGTGAGCCTGCGCATCGCCCCGGGCGAGCGCATCGCGCTGGTGGGCCGGACCGGGGCCGGCAAGACCACGCTGGCCGGGCTCCTCCTGCGCTTCTTCGACCCGCAGCAGGGGCGGGTGACCATCGACGGCCACGACCTGCGCCAGGTGACGCTGCGCTCGCTCCGGCAGCAGGTCACCCTCATGCTGCAGGAGCCCATCCTCTTCCACTCCTCGGTGGCCGAGAACATCGCCTTCGGCGACGCCGCCGCGAGCCGGGCCGAGGTCGAGGCGGCGGCGCGCCAGGCCGAGGCCGACGGCTTCATCCGGGCGCTGCCCCAGGGCTACGACACCGTGCTCGGCGAGGACGGGCTGACGCTCTCCGGGGGCCAGCGGCAGCGGCTGGCGCTGGCGCGCGCCCTGCTGCGGCGCACCCCCATCGTGCTGCTCGACGAGCCCACCAGCTCGCTCGACGTGGCCACCGAGGCGCTGGTCTGGAAGAACGTGGAGGCGCTGCTCCGCGGCAAGACCGCCATCGTCATCGCCCACCGCCTCAGCACCGCCCGGCTGGCCGACCGCATCGTGGTGCTGGAGCAGGGGCGCATCCTCGAGGTGGGGAGCCACGACGAGCTGATGGCCCGCGGCGGCGACTACGCCCGGCTCTGGGACGCCCACGCCGTCGCCCGCGCCGTCGCGCCGGACGCCATCCCCGCCACCTGGGACCGACCATGACCTCGAAGCGCAGGCTCAAGCTGGTGGTGCTGGGGATGATGGGCCGCTGCCCGTTCGGCGGCCAGACCTGGCTCTACCTCAACTGGCTGCGCGGGCTGGCCAAGCTGGGGCACGACGTCTGGTACGTCGAGGACGACGCCACCTGGCCCTACGACCCGCGGGCCGACGCCGTCAGCGACGACCCCGCCTACGCGGTCGACTACCTGGCCCGGGTGCTGGCCCGGGTCGGCCTCCCGGGGAAGTGGGCCTACCGCGCGCTCTGGAAGGGGCAGGACGCCTGCTACGGCCTGAGCCGCGCCGGGCTGCTCGACCTCTACCGGTCCTGCGACGCCATCCTCAACGTCTGCGGCGCCACCGTGCTCAACGACGACCACCGGCTGGCCCCGCGCCGCGTCTACGTGGAGACGGACCCGGTGGGCAACCAGCTCGAGCTGGCCGTGGGCAAGGAGAAGACCCTGGCCGTCCTCTCGGCCCACGACGACATCGTCACCTACGGCGAGAACTACGGCCTGCCCGGCTGCGGCGTGCCGCTGACGGGCCCGTTCAGGTACCTGAAGACGCGCCAGCCCGTCGACCTGGACCTCTGGCCCATGGCCTTCGACGCCGCCGCGCCGCGCTACACCACCGTCGGCAACTGGCGCCAGCAGGGGCACGACGTGGACTGGAACGGCGACACCTACCGCTGGTCGAAGCACCACGAGTTCCTCAAGTTCGTGGACCTGCCGCGCCGCACCGACCGGGCCCGCTTCGAGCTCTGCCTCAACATCGACGACGCGGCCGACCGCCGGCTCCTGCTGGACCACGGCTGGACCCTGACCACGCCGCTCGCGATGTCGCTCGATCCCTTCGGCTACCAGGACTTCTTCCGCGCCTCGCGCGGCGAGTGGACGGTGGCCAAGGACCAGAACGTCCGCCTGCAGAGCGGCTGGTTCTCGGAGCGCGACGCCAGCTACCTGGCCACCGGCAAGCCGGTCATCGCCCAGTCGACCGGCTTCGAGAGGTTCCTGCCGACGGGCCAGGGGCTCTTCGCCTTCCGCACCATGGACGAGGTGCTGGCGGCGGTGGACGCCATCGAGACCGACTACCCCAAGGCCTGCCGGGCCGCCCGCGCCATCGCCGAGGAGTACCTGGAGGCGGGGCGCGTGGCGCGCCGCTTCCTGGAGGACCTGGGGCTGTGAGCCGGGCGCGCGAGGCCAGGCCGTGAGGGCCGTCATCGTCAACGCCGACGACCTCGGCTACAGCCGCGGCATCAACCGCGGCATCGCCGAGGCCCACGACCGAGGCATCGTCACCTCCACCAGCCTGATGGTGGACGGGCCCGCCGTCGAGGAGGCGGTGGCGCTGGCCCGGGCGCGCCCCGGCCTCTCGGTGGGCCTCCACGTCAACTTCACCAACGAGGGGGAGCGGCTCGTCGAGTTCGAGGACCCGGCCGCCTGCCGCGCCGACCTGGCGCGCCAGCTGGAGCGCTTCCAGGCGCTGCTGGGGCGCCCGCCCACGCACCTCGACGCCCACCAGCACGTGCACCGCGGCGAGGTGGCCCGGCCCATCTTCCGCGAGGCGGCGGCGCGGCTCGGCGTCCACCTGCGCGACGAGCCGCCGGTCACCTACAAGGGCGGCTTCTACGGGCAGTGGGAGCACGGCGTGTCGGACCCGACCAAGGTGAGCGCCGCGTTCCTGGCCGGGTTCCTCCGCGCCGAGTTCACCGACGGTCTCTACGAGCTCTGCTGCCACCCCGGCTACGTCGACGCCGACGCGAGCTTCGTCTACCACCAGGACCGCGAGCTGGAGCTGGCCGCGCTCACCGATCCGTCCATCCGGGCGCTGCTCGGCGAGCTGGGGCTCCGGCTGGCCGGCTGGCGCGACCTGCCGGCGCTCGTCCGCGAGGGTGGCCGTGCCGGGCGCTGAGCCCCGGCGGCCGGACGAGCCCGGCGCCCCGCCCCCGGCCCACCCGCCGCCCGCCACCCCGAGCGCCTTCTGGCCGGCCGCGCTGCTGGCGCTCTTCCTGGCCGCCGCCAAGGTCGTCCCGTGGGGGCCGCCGGAGGCGGACTGGTCCCGGCTGGGCGAGTGGCTGGGCGACCTCGCGGTCATCACCCACCAGGACCTGATCTTCGCCGCCGGGACCGGCCTGGTCTTCCAGGGCGCGCTCTGGCTGGCCCGCCGGCGCCCGCGCCTGCGCCGGGCCCTCTTCGCGCTCCTGCTCGGCTGGGGGGCGGCCTGCGCCGCCTACGCGGTGGCCTCCGTCAAGGTCTTCGCCTACCTGCGCTCGCCGCTCACCTACCCGCTCCTCTACCTGGCCGGGGACCTCCGCAGCATGCGCTCCTCGGTGGGGGCCTTCGTCACCCCGGCCTTCACGGCCGCCCTGGTCGGCGCGCCCGCGGCCTACCTCCTGGCCTGGTGGCGGCTCGGCCGGCACCTGCCAGGCTGGCCGGCCGGGCGGCGGCGCTGGGTGGCCGTGGCGGCGCTGGCGGCGCTGGC
>JAJYAW010000541.1 GCA_021779335.1 Myxococcales bacterium
CGCGGCCCGCGCCGCGGCCGAGGCGGCCGAGGGGGCCAAGGCCTGGCCCGAGGCGGTGCGCTGGTGGGGCGAGGCGGCCCTGCACGGCAGCGCCGACGAGCGCGCCGCCGCGCTGGCGCGGGTCGACGACGTGGTGGACGGCCGGCTCACCTTCCTCGAGGTGGCGCGGCTCCGCGAGACGCTCCCGGCCGAGTCGCCGGCCTTGCCCACCGTGGTCATGAAGCTCTGCCGCGTCCAGCTCCACCTGCACGACTACCCCCGCGCCGAGGAGGCGGCCCGCGAGCTCCTGCGGCGCTGGCCCGGCTCGGCCTGGGAGGCGGAGGCGCGCGCCGCGCTGGACTGGCTGGGCAGGCTCTCGGCGGTGCGCCCCAACGTCATCGGCGTGGCCGTGCCGCTCTCCGGCCCGTTCAAGCGCTGGGGCGAGATCATCCTGCAGGGCGTCGGCCTCGCCGTCGGCGACGCGCCCGGGGTGAGGCTGGCCATCCGCGACACCCGCGGCGAGCCGGACGGGGCCGCCGCCGCCATCGAGCAGCTGACCCTGCAGGAGGGGGCCATGGTGGTGCTGGGCGGCGTGGCCAACGCCGAGGCGGAGCGGGCCGCCGCCACCGCCGAGGAGCTGGGCGTCCCCTTCATCTCCCTCTCCAAGCAGGAGGGGGTCACCGAGGCCGGGCCCCACGTCTTCCAGCACATGCTCACCGCCACGGCGCAGGCCCGGGCGCTGGCCGACCTCTTCATGGGCCAGCGCGGCCTCAAGCGCTTCGCCATCATGTACCCCTCGGTGCCGTACGGGGTCGAGCTGGCCAACGCCTTCTGGGACGAGGTGGAGGCCCGCGGCGGCGAGGTGCGCGCCGCCGAGACCTACCCCATCGACCGGACCACCTTCACGCCGCTGGTGAAGGACATGGTGGGCAAGCTCTACCTCTCCGAGCGGACGGACTTCATGGAGGCGCAGAAGGAGATCGCGCAGAAGGAGCCGGATCCCTTCCGGCGCCACAAGGCGCTGGAGCGGCTGCGCGACGGCCTCGACCCGGTGGTCGACTTCGACGCGCTGCTGGTGGCCGACTTCGCCCGCAACGTGAAGCTCATCGCCCCGGCCCTGGCGGTGGAGGACGTCATCACCGCCACCTGCCTGCCCGAGGAGGTGAAGAAGATCGAGAAGACCACCGGGCGCAAGGACCTCAAGCCGGTGCAGCTGCTGGGCGGCAACGGCTGGGGCGGGGATCCCTCGCTCTACGACACCGGGCCGGGCGGCGCGGGGCGCCACGTGCGCTGCGCCGTCTACGTGGATGGGTTCTACGCCGGCGCGGCGCGCCCCGAGACCAGGCGCTTCGCCGAGGCGTTCGAGCGCAAGTACGGCAACCCCCCGGGCATCCTGGAGGCCTACGCCTACGACGCCGCCAGGCTGGCGCGGTCGGTGGAGGAGCAGTCGAAGGCCGCCACCCGGGAGCAGTTCCGCGACGCGCTGGCCGCGGTGAAGGGCTTCAAGGGGGCCACCGGCGACCTCACGGTGGGGCCGGACCGGGTGGTGGAGAAGCGGCTCTTCTACCTGACGGTGGGGCGCGACGGCCTGCGGGAGCTGACCCGCGCCGAGCTCACCGCCACGGGCTCCGGCGGCGGGGCGCCCTGAGCGGGCGCCGCGGCGGACGCATGGAGGGTCTCCACCAACGGCCGCGCTCGCGGGCCTGGCTCCACGTCGCCCTCTTCCTGGCGGCGGTGATCACCACGCTGGACGCGGGGCGCGGGCTCATCGACCCGGGCGGCCGGCTCGTCAGCGGCTGGCCCTACGCGGCGGCGCTCCTCGGCATCCTGGCCGCCCACGAGTTCGGCCACTACGGGCTGGCGCGCTGGTACCGCGTCGACGCCAGCCTGCCGTACTTCATCCCGGTCCCCTTCGGCGTCGGGACCTTCGGCGCGGTCATGCGGATGCGCGACGCCCCGCCGTCCCGCCGCGCCACGCTCGACATCGGCCTGGCCGGCCCCATCGCCGGCTTCGCCGTGGCGCTGCCGCTCCTCCTGTGGGGGCTGGCCCACTCCACCGTGGTGGACTCCGCCAGCCTGCCCACGGCGGGCCTCGACTCGCCCTGGCTGGTGCTGCAGGCGTGGCGCGAGGGGCGGCTGCAGGCGGCGGCCTCGGACGGCACGGTGCAGCTCATGGGCGACAGCCTGGTCACCTGGGGCGCCCAGCGGCTGGTCTGGGGCGCGCTCCCCGCCGGCAAGGACCTGGTGCTCCACCCGGTGGCCTTCGCCGCCTGGCTCGGGATGCTGGTCACCGCGCTCAACCTCGTGCCACTCGGGCAGCTCGACGGCGGCCACGCCCTCTACGCCCTGCTGGGCCGGGCCCGGGCGGAGCGGGTCTCCCGCCTGGTCTCCTGGGCGCTGCTCGGCTGCGGCCTCTTCCTCTCCTTCAACTGGCTGGCCTGGTGGGCGCTGACCCGCTTCGCCGTGGGGCCGCGCCACCCGCCCTCGTGGGACGAGCGGCCGCTCGATCCGCCCCGGGTGGCGCTGGCGGCGGCGGGGCTGCTCCTGTTCGCCCTGACCTTCGTCCCCGTCCCCTTCGCGTTCTGAGGTCGCCCGATGGCCGAGCCGCCCCGCGCCCCGCCGCCGCCAACGCCGCCCGTCGCGGCGCCGCCCCCGGAGGAGCGCCCCGCCGGCGGGGC
>JAJYAW010000542.1 GCA_021779335.1 Myxococcales bacterium
ACCAGGAAGCTGACCTGGGTGGTAAGCGCCCGGTGAACCCCACCTGTGCGGCGGCGGGGGCAGCGTGAGAGGCTGCGGCGAGGTGCGGAGGATCAGGGCGCGGCTGGAGCGGCGCGCACGGCGGCCCAGTTGGGCGGGAGGAGCTCGTCGAGGCGGCGGTTGGGCCAGCCGTCGGCGATCTTCCTGAAGACGTCGGTGAGGTACACGAGCGGGTCCAGGCCGGCCAGCATGGCGGTGGAGATCACCGTGTAGGCGATGGCGGCGCGCTCGCCGCCCTGGTCGGAGCCGGCGAAGAGGTAGTTGGCCCTGCCGACCGCGACCTGGCGGAGCGCCCGCTCGGAGGCCGTGTTGTCGAGCGGCAGGCGGCCGTCCTCGAGGAAGCGGCGGAGGGCCTGCCAGCGGTTGATGGCGTAGTGGCAGGCCTTGGCGAGCGCGCTCTTGGGCGGCTCGGCGTTGTAGGTGTCGGCGATCCACTTGCCGAGGGCGTCGAGGATGGGCGGCGCCTCGCGCAGCCGCCGCGCCAGCCTGGCATGGTGGTCCTCGCCAGCCTCGGTGGCGGCGCGCTCGATGGTGTAGAGCTTCCCGATGAGGTCCACCGGGATGGCGGCCCGCAGGTCGCCGGCCTCCAGCGTCTCGACAAAGCCGCGGCGGGCGTGGGCCCAGCAGGCCACGAGCACCGCGGTGGCCCCCTCGCGCTCGAAGAGGGGGTCGTAGCCGGCGTAACCGTCGACCTGAAGCCAGCCCTTGCGGTCGGCCAGGAAGGTCTGGGGCCCGGAGCCCTTCCAGTCGGGCGTGTAGACGAAGGACGACCACGCGCCGTCGCCCAGGTACACCCAGAGGTGCCCGCGCTTCACGCCGTTGGGGTGGTCCGAGTCGAGGACCTTGATGCCGGTGTCGTCGCTCTGCAGGAGGTGGGAGGCCACCGACCGTCGCCAGATGGCGCGTGCGATGGGCAAGAGCGCGTCGGTCCCAGCCGCCACCCAGTCGCCGAGGGTGGAGGAGTTCAGCTCCACCCCGCTCCGGGCGTAGATGCCGGAGAGCCGGTGGAGCGGCAGGTGGTCCTTGTACTTGGAGACCAGCACGTGGGCGACGAGCCCAGGCCCCGGCAGTCCCTTGTCGATGACCTTGGCCGGCACCGGCGCCACCACCACGCCGTCGCCGCACCTGCGGCAGGCGCACTTGGCGCGCAGGTCCACGATCACCTTGAAGCTGGCCGGCACGAACTCCAGCGTCTCGCTCCGCTCGTGGCCGACGCACTCCTTCTGGCCGCCGCAGGTGGCGCAGGTGAGCTCCTCCGGCGAGGGCTGGTGGACCACCTCCTCGCGCGGCAGGTGGGCGGGCAGCGGCTTGCGGCCGTGGCCCTTGCGAGGCCGCAAGGCGGGCGGCGGAATGGGCGCCTCGGGGTCCTTCACGGCCTCCAGGATGGCCTTCAGCGCGGCGTCCACCTCGCGGGCCTCGGCCTGCGCCTGGGCCACGAAGAGTGCCAGCTGGTCCGGGTCGAGCTTCTCGGAGCGCCGGCCGAACTGGTGGCGCTGGAGCTTCATGATCTGCAGCTCCAGCTCCGCGTTCCGCGCCAGCAGCTTCTCCACCATCGCCATCGCGGCGTCGACCTGGCCCGCGGCGATGACCGTCCGCAGGTGCTCGGAGACGCCCTTGATGTCGGCCGCGCGGGTCACGGCCCCCTTTGATCACAAAGGTGATCCGGAGGCAATGGGTGGAGCCGCCCCGCGATCATGGGGCGCTCGCGGAGCCCATCTCGGCCGGCGCTGGGCGCCGCGCAGGTCGATCCCCTCCAGCATGAGCGCCAGCTCCGGACCCTCGAGCGCCACGTGGCCGGCGCCCTCCTCCGCTTCGCGAGGCGGCCGGAAGACGCCGCGCTCCAGCCGCTTGTAGACGAGCAGGTAGCCGTTCCGGTCCCAGAGCAGGAGCTTGGCCCGGTCCCCCCGCCGGTTCAGGAAGACGAAGACGTGCCCGCAGAGCGGATCCTCGCCGATGACCTCCCGCGTCGCCACGGCCAAGCCGTCGAAGCTCTTTCGGAGATCCACCGGCCGGGCGCACAAGTAGATCCGGACCGTCGACGGCAGGGTCAGCACGCCGGCTCCGCCACCACCGCCAGCAGCCTCCGGAGCGCCTCGGCCTCGAACCCAGGGCCCACCCGGATCCGGACGTCGCCGATCGCGATCTCCATCACGCCGTCGCTCGCGGGCCGAGCCGGCCGCGCCACCTCCACCGGGACGAACTCGATCTTCCCTGCTGGCTCGGCCGCGACCCGCCCGCGCCACCAGGCAAGCCGCCGCGCCGTGATCCCCGTCGCCCGGCTGAACGCCGCCATCGACAACCCGCTGGCCGCCAGCCCGTCCAGGGCCGCGCGCCCATCCACCTCGCCCCAGTAACGGTTCGCCGCCAGGGCCTTCAGCCTCGCCAGCTCCGCCTTCCCGATCTCCGCCTTGCCCATGCACACCTCAGGGCGGCGGACTCTGGGCCAGCCTCGTCAGGCGCGGAAGATGCGGTTCACCGGGCGCTTACAATCGGAGGGCGGTATGCGGGTCTCGGGTCTTTCGGCCTCGGTGGATCAGTCGCCGTCGCGCGGCGCGATCCAGTCGGGGTATCGTGTGCACGGGAAGGTCGCCTCCATCGTTGTGAGTG
>JAJYAW010000543.1 GCA_021779335.1 Myxococcales bacterium
CGCCGCGGCCGGCGCGGGCGGCCTCGTCCGCGGCGGGATCGAGCGGCTCCGCCACCGGCGCCTCCAGGGGCGTGCCGGGCGGCGGCGGCTTCAAGTGCCCCTTGCGGATCACCACGGGGCCGGTGGGCTTCTTCTCGTCGGTCATAGGCCGGGGTGGCATAGCACACGCGAATTGCGGGGGGGAGTGATCGCCCGCCCGGCCTGGGCTACAACCCCGCTCATGGACGGCCGCACCGTCATCTTCCTGAGCCGCGACGACGAGGGGGCGCTCCGCGCCGCCGGCGCCTGCGCCCTGGCGGCCGTCTCGATGGAGGACCGGGTCGACGTCTTCCTGACCGGCCCGGCGGTGTCCGCCGTGGTGGCCGCCCACGACGGCGAGGACGACGAGCCCGGCGCGCGGCTCCACCAGGCGCGGCGGCTGGGCGCCCGGCTGGTGGCCTGCTCCGCCAGCGTGGTGGAGCAGCGGGTGGAGCTCGCGGCGGCCGAGGCGGCGCTCGACGCGGTGGTGGGGTGGCCCACCATCCTGGAGTGGTCGCGCGGCGTGGTGGACCGGTTCAGCTTCTAGCGCAGCGGCAGCGTCAGGCGGATGGCCGAGCCGCGGCCGAGCTCGCTCTGCACCGCCACCTGCCCGCCCAGCGTCTCGACGACCAGCCGGGTGATGTAGAGCCCCAGCCCCGAGCCGCCCGTCCACTGGGCGTTGGAGGCGCGGAAGTGGCGCTGGAAGATGAGCGGCAGCTCGTCGGCGGGGATGCCGGGCCCCTCGTCGACCACCTCGACGCGGACCTCGGCCCCGGCGCGGGCCAGCCGCAGCGTCACCGGGGTGTCGGCGGGGGCGAACTTGAGGGCGTTGCCGACCACGTTGGCGAGGGCGCGCTCGAGCCAGGAGCGGTCGCCCACCACCGGGGCCGCCTCCAGCGCCACCTCCAGCCGGAGCCGGCCGCGCTCGCTGGCCGGGAAGTCGCTCTCCACGAGCTCCCGCACCAGCGGCACCAGGTCCAGGGGGTCGTGGCGCAGGTCGAGCCGGCCGGCCTCCAGCCGGGCCGAGTCGACCACCTCGGACAGCATGGTGGAGGCGCGCCGCACCGAGCGGCGGATCGACTGGCGGGACTCGCGGCAGCCCTCGTCCTGGCAGGTGCGCCCGTGGTCGCTGGCGTCGGAGAGGATCACCGAGAGCGGCGAGCGCAGGTCGTGGGACACCATGGTGACCAGCTCCTCCTTGGCGCGCTCGCTGGCCTGGGCCCGGGCCCGCTCCTGCTCCACCGCCGCCAGGGCGCGGGTCAGCTCGGCCAGCTTGCCGTGGAGCTGCGTGTCGGTGCGCTGGAAGAGCTGCGCGTTCTCGATGGCGATCCCCATCTGGCGCCCCAGCAGCTCGAAGAGCCGCTCGCGCCCCTGCGGCAGCGCCCGCCCGGCCTGCAGGTGGATCACCAGCGCCCCCAGCACGTGATCGCTGGAGGCGAGCGGGACGGCGACGGAGGTGTGCGCCTCCCCGGGCGCCGCCGCGGCCCGGCAGGCCCCGTCCGCGCCGCTCGTGGTGACGACCACCCGGCCGCCCAGCGCCGCCTCGGCGCAGCTGCACTGCCCCAGCCGCACCGACTGCGCGCAGGGCAGGAACGGCCCCTCCTGCCCCTGGCTGGCGCGCGGCTGGAGCCGGCGCCCCGACGCGTCGAGCAGGTAGATGGCCCCGCTGGCCGCGCCGCCGGCCATGCGCAGCGCGCCGGCCAGCATGGTGGTCAGCACCGCGTCCAGCCCCATGGTGTAGCCGGTCCGGACCAGCAGCCCGTTCAGGAGCTCCAGCTCCTCGTTGCGCCGCCGCAGCTGCTCCTCGGACGCCTGCAGGTGCTGCACCACGTCGGCGAGCTGGGCCAGGTGGCGCTCCCGCTCGGAGACGTCGCGCACCGACTCGAGCGCCAGCACCACCTGCCCGGAGGCGTCGCGGATGGGCAGGGAGACGATCTCGGCGTGCGTGGCGCCGCCCTCGGCGTCCAGCCCGGCGTGCACGGTGGTGGCGGGCTCGCCGGTGCGGAAGGAGATGGCGCTCGGGCAGTCGGTGCAGGGCGTCTCGCGGGCGTGCAGCAGCCGGTAGCACTGCTGGCCCACCATCTCCGCCGGCTCGCGCTTGAGCCAGGTCGCCAGGTACTGGTTGACCCGCTGGATGCGGAAGTCGCGATCGATGATGGAGATGCCCGACGGCAGCCCGTCGATGAGCGCGTCCGACCAGGCGGGCTGGCCCTGCGGCGGGCCGGCGGACCCGGCGCGGGCGGGCGCGAGGGGGGCTGCGGGGCGGGCGGTCACCCCGCCATAGATGCACATTCTCGCGGTCGGTGACAATCCGCCGCGCGGTCCCGCGCGTGCGGCCACGCGGCGGAGGGCGCGCCCGGATCGCCCCGCCCCGCCCCCTACCTCGGCGCCCGCCGCGCCTGGAGCGTCAGCTCCACCCGGAGGTCGGAGAGGGAGCGCTCCAGCCCCACCGGGTACTGGTGCGGGTTGACGAAGCGCTTCACGCCGGCGTGCAGGGCCGCGAGCTGCGCCTGCACCCGCGCCCGGCAGGCCTCGAGCGGCGGCGGCTGGTAGACCCGCCGGCCGCCGCGGAAGATGGGCACCAGCAGGTCCTCCCACGGCGACCCGGCCGCCACCTCGCGCCGGCGC
>JAJYAW010000544.1 GCA_021779335.1 Myxococcales bacterium
GCCCGCCCGCCCAGCCCCCGCGCCCGGCGGTCGAGGCGCCCGTCCCCACGCCGCCGCCGGTCCGCGCCGAGGGCGAGGCCTACGCCGCCGCCCTGGCCGAGAAGTACGCCACCCGGAGCTACGAGATCGGCCCCGCCCAGGGGCGCAAGCGGCGCAAGGGCGCCCGCGCCGCCATCGTCGGCAGCACCTCGCTGGCGCTGGTGCTGGCGGTCGCCATCGTCGGCTGGTTCATGTACTCGAGGGCCCGCAAGGAGCAGGCCGAGGCCATCGACAAGCTCCTCAAGGAGACGCAGGAGCTCATCGCCCGCGACTCCTTCGGCGGCTACCGGAGCGCGGCCGAGAAGGCCAAGGAGATCCTCAAGCTCGACGACGGCTCCCTGGCGGGCCACTCCTACCTGGCCTACGTGGATGCGCTGCGCTTCGCCGAGCACGGCGAGGGCGACGCCGTCAAGGCCGAGGCGATGCAGCAGGTGGACGCGGCGCGGAGGCTCGGCCCGCACTCCCACCTCATCGCGGCCGAGGCCTACCTCCGGGCCGCGTCGGGCGACGCCCCGGCGGCCGTGGCCGACCTGAAGGCCACCCTGGAGGATCCGGCGCGCCAGACGGCGCTCCTCTCGGGCACGCTGGGCGTGCTCCTCATGAACGCGGGCGACCTGGACGGCGCCCGGGAGTGGCTGGGGCGCGCCCAGAAGCTCAACGCCAACGACGTGCGCATCGCCCAGCAGCTGGCCGAGCAGTACCGGCGGCGCGGCGAGGGGTACGAGCAGCAGGCCGAGGCCTTCTACCAGCTCGCCCTGCGGCTCCAGAAGGACCACGTCCCCTCGCTGCTGGGCCGGGCGCTGCTGCTGCTGGACCGCGGGCTCTACGACCAGGCGGCCCAGTCGGTGCGCCAGGCGCTGGCCGGCGGGGACGCCTCCACGCGCCAGCAGGCGCTCGCCAGCGCCATCCGCGGCTCCATCCTCTTCGCGCAGGGGAAGAAGGAGGAGGGCGCCGCCGAGGAGAAGAAGGCGCTCGAGCTCGACCCGCAGAGCCCCGACCTGCCCTGGCTCATCGGCCGCCGGCAGCTGCGCGACGGCGAGGCCGCGGCGGCGGTGGCCTCCATCCAGCGGGCCGTCAACGGCGACGGCAGGCGCGTGGCCTTCTACGTGGACCTGACCCGGGCCCTGCTGGCCACCGCGGGCGGCGCGCAGAAGGCGGTGGAGGTGCTGCAGAAGGCCACCTCCCGCACCGGCGAGAGCCCGCGCATCGCGCTGCTGCTGGGCGACGCCTACCGGGCCGAGGGCGACGACGACCGCGCCCGCGGCCAGTACGAGCGGGCCGTGGACATCGCCAAGAAGGCCGGCGGCCTCTTCCCCGATGCCCGCGTGGCGCTGGCGCGGCTGCTGCGCGACCAGAAGAACGTGCCGCAGGCCCTGGCGGCCCTGGACCAGGCCATCACCGAGTACGGCCAGGGCAGCCCGGGCGGCGCCGCGGCGGCCTACGTCGAGATGGCCGAGACCGAGCGCTCCCGCGGCGCCAAGGCCGACGTCCTCTTCCCGCTCTACGTGAAGGCGCTGGAGAAGGATCCGGCCCGCTGCGAGGCGCTCTGGGGCGCCGGCAAGCTCGGCTCCGACGCGGCCAAGGGGCTCGACGAGGCCTCCCGGCCCAGGCTGGAGCGGTACGTCCAGCTCTGCCCGCGCGCCCCCAACGTCGAGGCCGCCCGGCAGCTGCTGGCGGGGGCGAGGAAGTAGGGGCCGTCCCCCGGCGGCTACCGGCCGCCGGCCGCCTTGGCCGCGGCCCGGGCCGCCGCCGCGGCCTCCTTGGCCTGGCGCTGCCGGACCTCCCGCTCCAGGCCCTCCATGTAGCCTTTCTGGAGCAGCGCCGGCCGGGTGGCCTCGGTGCGCTCGTCCCTCACCGTGACCGGCAGCGTGGCCTGGACGCCCTCCACCGACACGGTGGCGGTGGTCGTGCCGGCGCCGACCGGCCAGAGCTGGCCGCGGGCGTCGCCGCGGCAGACGTCCTCGTTGTCACACTTGGTGAACGCCAGGCGCCCCGCCACCGGGGCCCCCTCGTCGTCGAGGACCTGCACCGGGACCTGCAGCGGGCGGTTCTCGTCGGAGCGGGTGAGCTCGGCCTTCTGCAGCCCGAGGGTCAGCCTGGCGACCACCCGCACCGCCGCGACCGCCTCGGCCCGGACGGCGCCGATGGTGCAGGTGATGGTGGCGGTCCCCGGCGCCACCGAGGTGACGGTGGCCTCGTTGTGCTTGCCGGCCACCGTGGCCACCCCGGGGTCGGACGAGGTCCAGGTGCAGCGCTCGGCCGGCACGGGCTTGCCCGACCGCTCGCGCGGGGTGGCGTGGAGCGCGCCGGATTGGCCGCGGCCGAAGAGCTTGAGCGAGCCCGGCTCGAGCTCGATGCGGGCGGGGCCGCCGCAGGCGGCGAGGAGGGGCAGCAGCAGGAGGGCGGGGCGGGCGTGCATGGGGGGATGGTAGCAGCGGGGGGCGGCGGTGGCGCGTCCCGCCTGGTAGGCTCCGCCGCACCATGCCCTCGAGCCTGCTCCTCGCCTGCCTCCTCCTCGCGCCGGCGCCGCCGGCGTCGGCGCCGAACCAGGCCCCGTCCGCCGCGCCCGCCGCCCCGGCCCCGGATCCCTTCGCCGGCCTGCGCTT
>JAJYAW010000545.1 GCA_021779335.1 Myxococcales bacterium
GCCGCCGACCGCGCCGCCCTCGGCGAGGGGGCGCCGGCGCTGGCCCGCGCCGACCTGGAGGCCCGCGCCGCCGCCGTCTCGGAGGAGGACCCCTTCCTGCTCCTCTTCACGAGCGGCACCACCGGCCGCCAGAAGGGGGTGCGGCTGCGGCAGCGCTCCATCGTCCACGCGGTCGACTGCGGCGCGGCCGGGGTCGGGACCGACGAGCACGACCTGGGGCTGCACCTGCTGCCCTTCGGCCACGTGGCGGGCCACGATCAGCTCTTCCTGGCCATGGCCCAGGGCCACGCGCTGGCCATGATCGCCCGCAAGGAGGACCTGCCGGCCGCCCTGGCGCTCCGGCCCACCTACCTCTTCTCCGTGCCGCTGGTCTACGAGCGGATCCGCGGCGGCGCGCTCGCCAAGGTGGCCGCCATGCCGGGCCCGCTGCGCGCCCTGGTGGCGGCGGCGCTGGCCGCCTCGGAGCGGCGCCGCGTCGACGGCTCGGCCTCGCTCCCCGACCGGCTGCTCACCGCCCTGGCCGACGCCACCGTCGGGCGGGCGCTGCGGGCCGCGCTGGGCGGGCGGGTGCGCGGCGTCTTCTCCGGCGGCGCCCCCGCCTCCGGCCCGCTCTTCCGCTTCTTCGAGGGGCTCGGCCTCCCCTTCGTGGAGCTCTACGGCATGACCGAGACGGCCGGGCTGGTCTCGCTCAACCCCTTCGCGGGGCCGCGGCGGGCCGGCTCGGTGGGCTTCATCACGCCCGACCACGAGGCGCGCCTCGCCCCGGACGGCGAGCTCCAGGTGCGGGGCGTCCTCTGCATGGCCGGCTACCTCGAGCCGGCCGACGACGAGGGCGCCTTCACCGAGGACGGCTTCTACCGGACGGGCGACCTCGCCACCATCCGGGACGACGGCTCGCTCTGGATCACCGGCCGGAAGAAGCACCTCATGGTCCTCTCCACCGGCAAGAAGATCGCGCCGGAGCCCATCGAGACGGCGGTGGCGTCCGCCCTGCCGTTCCAGGGCGCGGTGCTGCTCGGCGAGGGGCGCCCCTTCGTGGCGGCGGCGGTCTTCGTGCCGCAGGAGGAGCTGGCGCGGCTCGAGGCGCTGGGCCAGCCGGCCGCCGAGGCGCTGCTCCCGGCGGCGCGCGCCGCGCTGGACGCCTTCTCCGAGCACGAGAAGCCCAAGCGGCTGCTGGTCATCCCCGGGGCGCCCCAGGACTACCCGGCCCTCGTCACCCCGACGCTCAAGGTGAAGCGCGACGCCCTGCTGGCCTTCCTCGGCGACCGGGTGGCCGGGCTCTACGGGCGCTGACCCGGCGCCGGCTCCGCCTCCGGCACCACCGCGTCGATGGCGGCCAGCAGCGCCGGGATGGAGACCGGCTTCTCGACGCAGGGGGCGTGGGCCTCCTCCAGGAAGGCGCGCGCCCGCGGCGTGAAGCCGCCGGCCGTCACGAAGACGATGCGCCGGGTCAGCTCCGGCCGCCGCTCCCGCAGCGCCTGGAACAGGTCCATCCCGCTCAGCTCCGGCATCATGAGGTCGCAGAGGATGACGTCGAAGTGCTCGCCGGCCAGCAGGCGCCGCAGGGCCTGGCGCGCCTCGGTGCAGGCCTCCACCTGGTGCGGCGGCGAGAGCAGGCGGCGCAGCGACGTGCCGGCCAGCGCGTCGTCGTCGATGACCAGGATGCGCCCGGCGCGGCGTGGCTCCGGGCGCGCCGCGGCCGGCTCCGGCCCCGGGGCCGCCTCGCCGCCGGGCAGCCGGACCCGGAAGCGCGTGCCCCGGCCCACCTCGCTCTGCACCTCGATGCTGCCGCCGAGCTGGGCCACGATGCCGTGGCAGATGGCCAGCCCCAGGCCCGTGCCGACGCCGATGGGCTTGGTGGTGAAGAAGGGGTCGAAGATGCGGGCCAGGTGCTCCGGGGCGATGCCGCTGCCGGTGTCGCTCACGTCGACCACCGCGGCGCCGCGCTCCGTCCAGGTGGCCACCGCCACCTCGTTCCGGTCGACGGCGCCGTCGGGGATGGACTGGGCCGCGTTGACCACGAGGTTGAGGAAGACCTGGGAGAGGCGCCCCTCGCTCGCCACCACCGGGGGCACGGCGCGGTAGTCCTTCACGAGCCGCGCGCGGTGGCGGATCTCGTTGGCGGCCATGGAGAGCGCGCCGTCCAGGATGGCCCGCACGTCCAGCGAGGTGCGCCGCTCCTCGTCCGCCCGCGAGAAGACCTTGAGATCGCGCACGATGCGGCGCACCCGCTCGGCCCCGTCGGCGGCGTCGCCGAGGGCGGCCTCGGCCTCGGCCAGCTGGGCCACCAGCCGCTCCCGGTCCGGCAGGGCCGCCCCGGCCGCCCGGCGCAGCGCCTCCAGCTCGCGCCGCGCGAAGTCGAGGTTGCCCATCACGTAGGCCAGCGGGTTGTTCACCTCGTGGGCCACGCCGGCGGCCAGCGTGCCCACCGAGACGAGGCGGTCGGCCAGGATGAGCCGGGCCTGCAGCTGGTCGCGCTCGGTGGTGTCGCGCGCCACCACCACCGCGTAGGCGCGCCCCTCCAGCCAGACCGGGCGCACCGAGAGCTCGACCGGGAGGCGGACGCCCCCGGCCGCCAGGAGCGCCGTGGCGAGCCCGCCGCGCCCGGGGCCGCCGGCCCCGTCCGCCAGCGAG
>JAJYAW010000546.1 GCA_021779335.1 Myxococcales bacterium
GGCGCAGCGTCCGCAGAGGAAGCCGCCGTCGGCGGGGGCGAAGGTCACCTCGCCCCCGGGCAGGGGCGCGCCGCAGCGGGCGCACCCGTCGAGCCGCGGCTGGTAGCCGGCCGCCGCGAGCGCCGCCAGCTCGTAGGCGCGCAGCGTGGCGGGGCGGGCGGGGGCCTCGTCGAGCCGGGTCAGGTAGGCCACCAGCAGGTCGAAGAGGGCGTCGTGCGGCTCGAGCTCCCGCGTCAGCTCGCGCGCCAGCTCCGTGGCGTAGGCGGCGCAGGCGATGCGGGCCAGGTCGCCCCGGATGGCGTGGAAGGCGCGCTCCGGCGAGACGGAGTCGAGCCGCAGGAGCCGGTCGGCGCCGGCCCGGCCGGAGAGCTCGGCCTTGACCAGCGTGAAGGGCTCGAGCGAGCCGCCGAAGCGCCGCCTGGAGGCGCGCGCCGCCCGGGCGAAGGCGGCCAGCTTGCCGTGGCCGCGCGCCAGCAGCGTCACCACCCGGTCGGCCTCGCCGTGATCCACCGTGCGCAGGACCACCGCCAGGAGCTTGAGCGACCCGGCCACCGGCCCCTACCTGAGCAGCGCGCCGACCACCGCGGCCGCCGCCACGCCCAGCACGGCGGCGGCCAGCAGCACGGGGACGAGCCGGCGGTGGCGCCGGGCCGGCGTCTCGGGGGGCTCGCCGGCCGCCTCCTGCCAGCGCAGCACCACCTCGTCGGCGTCCAGCCCGGCGGCGGCGGCGTAGCTGCGCAGGTAGCCCACCACGTAGGCGCGCGGCGGCATGCGCCCCTCCTCGCCCGACTCGAGCGCCTCGATGACCGCCGGCGTCAGCTTGGTGGCGGCGGCGATCTCGGCCGGCGTCAGGTCGCGGAGCTCCCGCTCCTGCTGCAGCCAGCGCGAGAAGGCCGGCAGCGGCGGCGAGGGGGGCCGATCCGGGGCGCCGTCCATGGTCCTCCCCTACTGCAGGAGCTCCAGCCCCTTGCGGCAGGCGTCGCCGCTGGGCGCGCCCTTGGCGAGCTCGAGGCAGCGCTCGAAGCTGGCGCGCGCCCCCGCCACGTCGCCCGCCTTCATGCGGGCCTGGGCCAGCTGCAGGTGGGCGTCCACGACCTTGTCGCAGTCGCGGGCGTAGGTCCCGAGCTCCTCGAGCGCGTCCTTCAGCTTGCCCTCGTTGAGGAGGATGAGCCCGAGCTCGCGCCGGCCGCCGCAGTAGCGCGGGGCGATGCTGAGGCACCGGTGCAGCTCGGCCAGGCCGTCCTCGCGCCGCCCCATGGCGTAGAGCGCCTGCCCCTTGTTGCAGCGGGCCACCCAGGGCTCCCGGTAGAAGGCCGAGGCGAGCGCCTCGTCGAACTCCTTGATGGCCTCCTCGGGGCGGCCGGTGCGCGCCAGGAGCTGCCCCAGGTTGTTGTGGGCGCTGGAGTAGCTGGGGCGCAGCTGGATGGCGCGCCGGTACTCCGCCTCGGCGTCGGGGAGCCGGCCCAGGCCGTACTCCATGACGAGGCCGCGCCCCATGTGCGCCTCGGCCATGGACGGATCGGCCTCCAGGGCGAGGTCGTACTCGCGCAGGGCGTCCTGCGGGGCCCCCTTCTGCAGCGCCTCCAGCGCCAGGTCGTGGTGGATCTCCGCGGTCTTGAGCGCCTTGGCGGAGGGGCCGTGGGCGCAGGCGGCGAGGAGCAGGGCGGCGGCGGCGGCGGCGAGGCGCATGGGCTTGGGTGCTCCGGACGTCAGAAGGAGGCGAGCAGGCGAGCCACCCGGGCCGCCTCGGCCGCGGCGCCGTCCACGACGGACGACGAGGCGGCGGCCGGCCTGGGGGGCGAGAAGAGCGGGACCCGGCGGAGCGTGGCCTCCTGCAGGGCGGGCGCCATGTCCCGGTAGTTCAGGTTGTCGAGCATGAAGCCCATCGACTCGAGGAAGTGGAGCCCCTCGTCCTGGACCTGCCGGTACTCGTCGGCGGCGACCTGCCGCCGAGGGTGCAGGTAGACCACGTTCTCGCCCGTCTTGGGCAGGTGGAGCGCCACGTAGATGGAGAAGGTGCCGTCGGCGTTGCGGAGGCCGCACAGGTGGCCCGAGACGCCCTGGGGGGGCTTGCCCGGGATGGAGACCTGGGGCTGGTTGATCCCCTCGATGAGGGCCACCACCTGCTCGCGGGTGGCGGAGACGAACAGGATGCTCGGGTCCGGCGTGAACACGACTCGTCCCCCTCCCCGCCTCAGCGGGCCTCGACCGTGAACTCCTCGGTCTTGTCGTCGACCTCGGCGGCGCTCCGGGTCATGATCACCAGCGGGTCGTCGATCATGACGTGATCGCCGCCCACGTTGCCCTCCCCGATGACGACCCGCAGGGTCACGTCCTTCGTGTAGAAGCGGCGCTCCACCCCGGCCAGCTTCTTGGTGGCCGCCAGCGTCACCTTGTTGGCGCCGGGGTGCAGGTACCGCGTGATCTCGCCGACCCAGGGCGGATCCGAGGAGCGCAGCACCCGGATCCAGCTGGCGTTGATGAAGACCTCGACGTCGTACTGCGTCCCGTCGGGCTGGCTCTGCTCGGTGCTCAGGAAGTAGCGGCGGGTCAGCCTGGCGGCGGGCGCGGTCGCGCCGGCCGCGGCGCCGGGCGCGGGCGGGAGGGCCGGGGCGACGCCCGAGCCCG
>JAJYAW010000547.1 GCA_021779335.1 Myxococcales bacterium
CCGGCTCGGCCCGGCGGGCGGCGCGGCGGCGCCAGGCGCGCCAGCCGAGCCAGCCGAGGAGGAGCAGGCCGAGGCCGCCGAGCGCCAGCCAGACCGGCCGCCAGGTGGGGAGGAGGAGCGGCACGGCCGGGGCCGGGTCCCGCAGCTTGAGCGACGCCGCCGGCGCCTTGGGGTCGATGACGCCCGCCGTCTCGACGCGCGGCCCGGGCACGTCGAGGACGCGCGGTCCGGCCGGGGTGGCGGCCTCCAGCCGGAGCGTGGGCAGGTCGTGGGCCCCCAGCTCGAAGAGGGTGAGCCGGACGGTGCAGGTGGTGAACGAGTCGGTGCCGGCCGGGGCGCGCCGGCAGCCGAGCGGCGCGGCCTGGAAGGGCGGCAGCGCCACCTTGGCGGGCAGGGCGTAGGACTCGGCCGAGTCGTGGCGCACCTCGATGACCCAGTCGAAGGGCTCACCGAGCCTGGGCGCCGCCTTGGTGAGGCGAGAGCGGACCTCCTTGGGCTCGGCCTGCGGCGGGGTCGGAGTCGCGCCCGCCGCCGGGAGCGCGGCCGAGAGGAGGAGGCCCAGGACGCCCGGGAGGGCGCGGCGCGCGGCGGCGCTCACCGGATCCTCCGGGCCCGCGCCTGGAAGAAGGCCAGCAGCGGCTTCACGTAGTCCTCGTCGGCCCGCACCGTCACGTGGTCCAGCTCGAGCCGGGAGAAGACCCGGGCCAGCCGGGCCGCCTCGGCGGCCCCCGCCGCCTCCAGCCGCGCCCGGACCTTCCGGTCGGAGAGGTCGACGCGCAGCGCGCGCCCGGTCTCCGGGTCCTCGAGCAGCGTCAGGCCGCTCGAGGGGAGCGTCCGCTCCAGCCGGTCCTCGATGCGGATGGGGACCACGTCGTGCTTGGCCGCCGCCACGCGCAGGGGGCGCTCGAAGCGGGCCTCGTCGTCCAGGAAGTCGGAGAGGACGAAGGCCACGGTGCGCCGGCGCATGGCGCGGCGCAGGTGCTCGAGCGCGCTGCCGAGGTCGGTGCGCCGGCTCCGGGCCCGGAACTGCAGGATCTCGGAGACCAGCCGGAGCGCGTGGCGGCGCCCCTTGCGCGGCGGCACGAACCGCTCCACCTCGTCGGTGAAGAGCGCCAGCCCGACCCGGTCGCCGTTCTGCACCGCCGAGAAGGCGATGAGGGCGGCGATCTCGGCGGCCACCTCGGCCTTGGTGCGCGCCCCCGAGCCGAAGTCGGAGGAGGCCGACAGGTCGCACAGCACCATGACGGTGAGCTCGCGCTCCTCGACGAACCGCTTGACGTGGAGGTGGCCGGTGCGGGCCGAGACGTTCCAGTCGATGGTGCGGACCTCGTCGCCCGGGGCGTAGGGGCGCACCTCGCTGAAGTCCATGCCCCGCCCCTTGAAGACGGAGTGGTACTGCCCGCCCAGGGAGTCCTCGACGGCGCGGCGCGTCGTGATCTCGATGCGCCGGATGCGCCGGATGAGCTCGCGCGCGTTCATCGAGCGCTACGGCACCTCGATGCGGTCGAGCACCCGCGACACCACCTTCTCCGGCGTGACCTCCTCGGCCTCGGCCTCGTAGGTGAGCGTGATGCGGTGGCGCAGCACGTCGTAGGCCACCGCCTTGACGTCCTCCGGCGTGACGAAGGCGCGGCGGCGCAGGAAGGCGTGGGCCCGCGCCGCCAGCGTGAGGAAGATGGTGGCGCGCGGCGAGGCGCCGTACTCGATGAGCGGCGCCAGGTCGGCCAGGCCGTGCCCCCTGGGATCGCGGGTGGCGAAGACCAGGTTGACCACGTAGTCCTTCACCTTGTCGTCCATGTAGAGCCGGTGGAGGACGGCCTTGCCGGCGGCCAGGTCGGCCTGGCCGCACACCCGCTGCGCGCGCGGCGGCGTCGGCGTGGCCATCCGGTCCAGGATGGCGCGCTCCTCCTCGCGCGTCGGGTAGCCCACCTTCACCTTGAGCATGAAGCGGTCCACCTGCGCCTCGGGGAGCGGGTAGGTCCCCTCCTGCTCGATGGGGTTCTGCGTGGCCAGCACGATGAACGGGTCCGGCAGGGCGAAGGTCTGGTCGCCGATGGTGACCTGCCGCTCCTGCATGGCCTCCAGCAGCGCCGACTGCACCTTGGCCGGGGCCCGGTTCACCTCGTCGGCCAGCACCACGTTGGCGAAGACCGGCCCCTTCTTGACCGAGAAGGTCTGGCTGCGCGGGTCGTAGACCTGCGTGCCCACCACGTCGGCGGGGAGGAGGTCGGGCGTGAACTGGACCCGGCTGAAGGCGCAGTCGACCGCGTCGGCCAGCGTCTTCACGGCCAGCGTCTTGGCCAGGCCCGGCACGCCCTCCACCAGGACGTGGCCGCCGGTGAGCAGGCCGATGAGGGCCCGCTCCACCAGGTAGCGCTGGCCGACGATGACCTTGCCGGTCTCGGCGACGAGCGCGTCGACGAAGGCCGACTGACGCTGCACCTCGTCCGAGACGGCCCGGATGTCCGGGTTCATGCTGCCTCCTGGGATCGACGGTGGGGAGGCGGTCGATGGTACACCGCCGGCCTTCGGTCCAGAACAAGCGGGCCTGCGCGGCTCTTCCCGGCGGCCGCGCCGGGCGCCCCCTCAGTGCCGCGGGGCCGGCCTGGGCGGCGGGCGGCCCGCC
>JAJYAW010000054.1 GCA_021779335.1 Myxococcales bacterium
CGGGGCCGGACCGCTGGGAGGCGCTGGGGCCGCTCCCCATCGAGGCCGCGGCGGGGCCGGCCGCGCTCACCGTCGAGGCGGACGGGGCGCGGCTCCCGGCCCCGCTCGAGGTGCTCCCCGCCGCCTTCCGCTCCACCGCCCTCCGGGTGCCGCCCCGCTTCCTCGAGCCGCCCGCCTCGGCCAGCGCGCGCCTCGCCGCCGACGGCGCGGCGCTCCGCGAGGCCTACGCGCAGCCCTTCACCCCGCCGCGCTACCAGGGGGCCATGGTCCGGCCCCGCCACGGCGGCGTGAACTCCGGTTACGGCGACCAGCGGGTCTACAACGGCAAGGTCTCCGGGGCCCACTACGGCCTGGACCTCGACGGCCCCGCCGGCGCCCCCGTCGAGGCGGCCGCCGCCGGGCGCGTCGTGCTGGCGCGCGACTGCTACCTCTCCGGCTGGACCACCATCCTCTGGCACGGCGCCGGGCTCTACTCGGTCTACCTGCACCAGTCGAGGGTGGAGGTGACGCCGGGTGAGGACGTGGTCCAGGGCCAGCGCATCGGGCGGGTCGGCTCGACCGGCCGCTCCACCGGCCCGCACCTGCACTGGGGCGTCAAGCTGGACGGCCTGTGGGTGGACCCCGACTCGCTGGGCCGGGTGGAGCTGGACGGCGCGCCCCCGGCCAGGCCGCGGCTGGCCGCGCCCGGTGCGGCGCGCTGAGCGGCGCGCTGAGCGGAGGCGCGCCCGGGGCCCGGGCGCTATGCTGCCCCACCGGGGGAGCGCATGACGAGCGAGGCGGCGGGGCCATCGAGGGCGGCGGCCAGGCGGATGGGGGCCATCCGCAACCTCGGCATCATGGCCCACATCGACGCGGGCAAGACCACCGTCACCGAGCGGCTGCTCTTCGTGGCGGGCCGGACCCACAAGATGGGCGAGGTGCACCAGGGCCAGGCCGTCATGGACTGGATGGAGCTGGAGCGCGAGCGGGGCATCACCATCACCTCGGCGGTCACCAGCCTGGCCTGGCGCGGCCACGAGCTGCACCTCATCGACACCCCCGGCCACGTGGACTTCACCATCGAGGTGGAGCGGAGCCTGCGCGTGCTGGACGGCGCGGTGGCGGTCTTCGACGCCGCCCACGGCGTGGAGCCGCAGGGCGAGGCGGTCTGGCGCCAGGCCGATCGCTGGCGGGTGCCGCGGCTGGCCTTCGCCAACAAGATGGACCGGGTGGGGGCCGACTTCGAGGCCACCCTGGCCTCGCTCCGGACCCGCTTCCCGGACAAGGCCATCGCGCCGGTGCAGCTCCCGCTGGGCGCCGAGGCGGCCTTCCAGGGGCTGGAGGACCTGGTGGCGCGCGCCACCGTCCGCTTCCCCGACGGCGAGGACCCGCGCGCCTTCACCACCGCGCCCGGCCTGTCGCCGGCGGGCGAGGCGGCGCGGCGCCGGCTCGTCGAGGCGCTGGCGGACCACGACGACGAGGCGGCCGAGGCGGTCCTCTCCGACCGCGACCTCGACGAGGCGGCCCTGCGCCAGGCGGTGCGGCGCGCCGTGGTGGCGGGGCGGCTGGTGCCGCTCCTGTGCGGCTCGGCCCTGCACAACAAGGGGATCCCGCAGCTCCTCGACGCCGTCTGCGACTGGCTCCCCTCGCCGCTCGACGTCGCGCCGCCCGTCGGCACCACCCCGGAGGGGCTGGCGGTGGCGCCGCGCCCGGCCGACGAGGCGGGGCCGCTGCTGGCGCTGGCCTTCAAGGTCTCGCTCCTCGACGAGCGGCGCCGCTTCGTCTTCCTGCGGCTCTACGCCGGCCGCCTCGCCGAGGGGGACGAGGTCTGGAACGCCAGCCTGGGCAGGGCGGAGCGGGTGGCCCGCATCCTCCTCATGCACGCCGCCCAGAAGACCCGCGTGCCGCAGGCGGCGGCCGGGCAGATCGTGGCCGTCATGGGGCTGAAGGAGACCCGCACCGGCGACACGCTCGGCGAGCGGGCCCACCCGGTGGTGCTGGAGCGGCTCGGGGCCTACGCGGCGGTCCTCTCGCAGGCCATCGAGGCCGGCTCGCAGGGGGAGCGCGAGCCGCTGCTGGAGGCGCTGGCGCGCGTCGCCGACGAGGACCCGACCTTCACGTTCGGTGACGACCCCGAGACCGGCCAGCTGCTGGTCTCTGGCATGGGCGAGCTCCACCTGGAGGTGGTGGCGGAGCGGCTGCGGCGCGAGTTCGGCCTGGCGGTGCGGCTGGGGCGGCCGCAGGTGGTGCGGCGCGAGACGGTCTCTGCGGTGGGCCAGGCGGAGGCCACCTTCGAGCGGCTGGTGGACGACGCGCCGGTCTGGGCCCGGGTGTCGGCGCGGGTGGCGCCGCGGCCGCGCGGCGGCGGGCTGGCCGTCGAGGTGGCCCCGGCGCTGGCCGCCCGGCCCTTCGCCCGCGAGGAGGTGCTGGCGTTCCTGCAGGCCGGGGCCCGCGAGGCGGCCGAGGCCGGCGTGCTCGAGGGCCACCCGCTGCAGGACCTCACCGTCACCCTGCTCGACGCCGAGTGGCGCGAGGGGGCCTCCAGGCCCTTCGCCTACAAGGTGGCCGCCGCCGCCGCGGTGCGCGACGCGGCGGCCCGGGCCTCGCCGGTCCTCCTCGAGCCGGTGGCGGCCCTCTCGGTCGACACGCCCACCGAGCACCTCGGCGACGTCATCGCCAGCGTGGACCGGCGCGGCGGCACCATCCTCGACGTGGCCGAGCGGGGCGCGGCGGCGCGGCTGGTCACCGCCGAGGCGCCGCTGCGCCGGCTCTTCGGCTACGCCACCGACCTGCGCTCGCTCACCCAGGGGCGGGCCGTCTTCACGCTCCGCTTCGACCGGTTCGACGTGGCGCGCTGAGGCGGGGCGGGCGCGGCCTACCGGCCGGCCCGGGCCGCCCGCGCCACCTCGAGCAGGCGCGGGTGGAGCGCCGCCGGGGCGGCCAGCACGTCGCCGGTCGCGAGCACCCCGCCGCCCCCGTCGAGGTCGGTGACCGTGCCGCCGGCCTCCTGCACCAGCAGCAGGCCGGGCGCCAGGTCCCAGGG
The DNA here is from genome assembly GCA_021779335.1 of Myxococcales bacterium. Lineage (GTDB taxonomy): Bacteria > Myxococcota > Myxococcia > Myxococcales > Anaeromyxobacteraceae > JADKCZ01. The sequence continues at coordinate 3,023 of JAJYAW010000054.1, forward strand.
CTTCAACCTGGCCTCCCAGTACCCGTCGAGGCGGCCGCAGGCCACCCAGGCCAGGTCGAGGGCGGCGGCCCCGAAGCGGCGCACCCCGCGGGCTCGCCCCAGGAAGGCGGCGAAGAGCGGCAGCACCTCGGCGTGCGTCCGGTGGACGTCGTAGGGGAAGCCGGTGACCAGCAGCGCCTCCGAGACGGCGGCGCAGCCGGACGGCCGGATGGGCGCGCCGTCCAGCGTGGCCCCGCCGCCGCGGCGGGCGCGGAAGAGCTCGCCGCGCATGACGTCGGCGGTGGCGCCCGCCGCCACGCCCCGGGCGTCGAGCGCCGCCACGTTGCAGGCGAAGTGGGGCACGCCGTGGGCGTAGTTGGTGGTGCCGTCGAGCGGGTCGACCAGGAAGCGGAGCCCCGCGCCCCCGTCGCCGGAGGCCCCCGACTCCTCGGCCAGCACCGCCGCGCCGGGGAAGCGCCGGCGCAGCACCTCCAGCACCACCTCCTCGGCGGCCCGGTCGGCGTCGGTGACGAGGTCGATCTCCCCCTTCTTGTCGATGGTGCGCGCCTGGCCGAACCGCCGGCGCAGCACCGCCGCCCCGGCCAGCGCCGCCGCGGCGCACCCTTCCTCCAGCTCCTGCGTCACCGTCACCGTCCACCTCCGTGGCCGCCTACGCTACACTCCCCGGCATGCTCAAGGTCATGGCCGTCCTGCGGACGCTCTTCCTGGTGGGCCTCACCGGATACCTGCTCTGGGCCCTCCCGCTCGGCATCCTCTTCAGCGGCGCGGCCACCCGGGAGGCGGCCTGCTTCAAGGTGCCGGACCTCGACAAGGTCTCCACGGGCGCCTGGGTGGCGGTCGCCTGGATCGCGCTCGAGACGATCCTCGGCTGGGCCCGGGTCTGGCTGGCCGGGCGCAGGGCCGCCAAGCTGGCGCGGGCCGCGCCGGCGCCCGCCCCGCCCAAGGGCGCCTAGATGCTGGGCCGCGCGCTGGGCCGGACCCTCGGCTTCCTCTTCCGGCGCCCGGTCACGCTCTGGTACGACCCGCGCTACCGGCTGCCGCTCTCCGGCGTGGAGGGGCAGATCGGCCTGGAGCCGCGCCGGGCCGACTTCGCCGCCTGGTGGCTCACCGGCACCGGGGCCGTGCTGCCGGGCCGGGTCCGCGCCCCGCCGCGCGTCGCGCTGGAGGAGCTGGCCCGGGTCCACACGCCGCGCCTCCTCGAGTCGCTGGGGCGCCCCGAGGCGCTGGCCGGCATCTTCGGCGCCGACCCGGGCGAGCTCGAGGCCGACGAGCTGCTCGACACCATCCGGCTGGCCTGCGGCGGCACGCTGGGCGCCGCCCGCGAGACGCTCCGCTCCAGCCGCCCCGCCCTCAACCTGCTCGGCGGGTTCCACCACGCCGCGCCGGACGCCGCGGGCGGCTTCTGCCCGGTCAACGACGTCGCGGTGGCCGTCGCCGCGGTGCGCGCCGAGGGGTTCCGGGGCCGGGTGGTCGTCCTGGATCTCGACGCCCACCCCCCCGACGGCCTGGTGGCCTGCCTGAGGGCGGATCCCAGGGTCTTCATCGGCTCGCTCTCCGGCTCGGACTGGGGGCCGCTCCCGGGCGCGGACGAGACCCTGCTGCCCGAGGGCACCGGCGACGAGGCGTACCTCGAGGCGCTCCGCGCCCTGCTGCGGCGGGCCCCCTACCCGGCGCTGGCCTTCGTCATCGCCGGCGGCGACGTGCTGGCCGGCGACAGGATGGGGCGCCTCGGCCTCTCGCTGCGGGGGGCGCGGCGGCGCGACCTCCTGGTGGCGCGCTGGCTCGACGGCGTGCCGCAGGTCTGGCTGCCCGGCGGCGGCTACACCCGGCAGGCCTGGCGGGTGCTGGCCGGCTCGGGCATGGCCGTGGCGCTGCGCTCGCTGGCCGCCATCCCGCGCGGCCACGACCCGCTCTCCCACCGCTTCAGCGGCATCTCGGCCCAGCTCTCCACCGCCGAGCTGGGCGAGACCGGCGAGCTCACCAGCGCGGACCTCGAGGAGGCGCTGGGGCTCCGCCCCACCCGGCAGCGGCTCCTGCTCGGCTTCTACACGGCCTCCGGCCTGGAGCTGGCGCTGCACCGCTACGGCGTGCTGCAGCAGCTGGCCCGGCTCGGGTACGGCGACTTCCAGGTGGCCTTCGACACGGGCGGCGCGGGGGAGCGGATCCGCGTGACCGGCACCTCGGAGGGCCAGCGCCACCTGCTCGTCGAGGCGGCGCTGGAGCGGCGGCGCTGCCTGGGCGTGCCGGTGCTCTACATCCACTGGCTGAGCCTGCGGAACCCGCGCGCCCACTTCAGCGAGCGGCGCCCGCGGCTGCCGGGGCAGGAGGCGCCGGGGCTGGGGCTGGCGCGCGAGGCCGGCACGATGCTGGCGCTCATGGCGATGCGGCTCGGCCTGGCCGGGGTGGTCTTCCGGCCGGCCCACTACCACTCGGCCTACACGGCGCGGCACCACTTCGCCTTCGTGGACCAGCAGCGGCAGGGGCGGTTCGAGGCGCTGGTGCGCGACCTCTCGCACCTCTCGCTCCTGGAGGCCACCACGCTGGTGGCCGAGGGCCGCGTGCTCATGAACGGCGCGCCCTACGCCTGGGAGGCCGACGAGATGGTCTACTGGCTGCGCGAGTCGCCCGCCGAGGAGGGCGAGGCCGCCCTGGAGCGCGACCAGGTGGCCTTCACGGTGGCGCCGCCGGGGGTGGCCTAGGCGCCGGCTCGGCGAGCAGCCTGCCCACCTCCCGCTCGAGCAGGCCGGCGCTCCCCTCCTCGTACCCCTGGTGGACGAAGCGGACCAGCCCGGCCCGATCGATCACCAGCGTGGTGGGGAGCCGCTGCACGTCGAGCCGCTCGGTGTGGCGCGCGCCGCCCTTGTCCCAGAGGATGGTGAAGGAGAGGGGCGTGGCGGCCAGGAAGGCCTCGACCTGGGCCAGGTCCTCGTCCACCGAGACGCCGTACACCCGCAGCCCCTCCGCCGCGTGGGCGCGCCCCAGCCGGTCCAGCGCCGGCAGCTCGTCGCGGCACGGGTCGCACCAGGTGGCCCAGAAGTCCACCACCCGCACCTGGCCCTGGGCGTCGCCGAGCCGGACCTCCCGGCCGTCGAGGGTGGGCGCCGAGAGCTCCAGCGGCTTCCCGAGGAGCGGCGAGGCGACCAGGGTGGGGCGGTTCGCGGCGCACCCCCCGAGCGCGGCGGCGGCGAGGAGGGCGAGGGCGGCGGGTCGCGTCATGACGGCATCCTAGACGGAGTGGCCCCCGCGCGCTCCTCGGATGGGGGCCGCCGGCCGGGCCGAGTCCGCCTGGCGGCGACGGGCGCGTCGCAAGTGGGTTTTTCCCCTCCAGCCCTGACCTGGATCAATTCTGGCCCCGGAGCGCTGTGCCATGGTCCCCAAGCCGATCCGCCGGAACTCCCCTGCGCGGCGGGCATTGCCCGCCCTACGGCATCGTCGAGGTCCAGATGCGCACCACTCCACGCACGTTCGCCGCAGCCCTGGTCCTCGCCTCCGCGGCGGTGGCGCGCGCCGAGGTGATCGACGCCAGCGCCACCACGGTGGTGACCGCCGGCCAGCAGCTCCGCGGCGCCCTGCCCGGCGTCACGCCGGGGCTCGACACGGTCGCCCCGGTCTACGAGCTCATCTCGCTGCAGGCCCACGACCTGAGGAACCCCCTCTTCCAGAACCTGGAGGTGGTGGTGGCGGGCTGGGCCTCCTACGACACGGCCGACCGGCGCTGGAACAGCGGCTCGACCGACAACTTCACCGGCGACCTCACCGCCGGCTACGTGCGCGGCCAGCTCTTCAGCCGCGCCCTGACGCTCCGCCTCGGCCGCGCGTACGTGGCCGCCGGCGCGGGGCGCATGCTGCAGCTCGACGGCGGGGACCTGCTGCTGCGCCTGCCCGGCGGCCTCTCCCTCTCGGCCTTCGGCGGCGCGCCGGTGGCCCAGCGCTTCCGCACCCGGGCCGGCGAGCAGAGCTGGAACCCGGCCGGCGGCGACCTGGCCTACGGCGGCCGCCTCGGCTGGACGCTGCCCCTGCCCGGCGTCTACGGCCGCGGCCTCGACATCGGCGCCTCCTACGTGGAGGTCACCGACGCGAAGCTCACCGTGAAGGACCCGACCGATCCGGCCGGGCTCCGCACCTTCACCGACGGCGGCGGCAACGTGGTGCGCCAGGACGCCGGCCTCGACTTCCGCCTCCAGCCGGGGGCCGCCCTGGTCCTCACCGCCAGCGGGACGTACGCGCTGGCCGCCGGGCGCGTCGCCGAGCTGAACGCGGCCGCGCTCTGGACCGCGTCGGAGCGGGTCTTCGTCACGGCCGACTTCAAGCGGCTGGCGCCGGACCTGTTCCTCTCGCAGAACTCCATCCTCTCGGTCTTCACCGACCGGGAGCGGACGGACCTGGGCGGCGGCGTGCGGTGGCAGGCCACCCAGGCCACCTCGCTCGGCGCCGACTACCACGTGCTCGTCGAGCCCACCGGCGAGGGCGGGAAGACCGAGCTGGGCCACGAGGCGGCCGCGCGCGCCGAGTGGGAGGCCGGCCACTCCCGGCTGGGCGCCGAGCTCTCCTACCTGGTGGCCGGCGCCCTGGGCACCGGCCAGAACGGCTACGTCGGCGGGCGGGTCTTCGGCCGCCGCGACCTGGGCCGGGCCTTCGTGACCGGCGACGTCCAGCTCCACTCCTTCAAGCAGGAGATCAACGGCACCAAGCTGGCGGTGCAGGGGACGCTCTCCGCCGGCTACGCGCTGGCCGGCGGCTGGAGCGCCGTCGTGGCCGGCCGCGCCGGCGTCACCCCGTTCCTGGAGCAGCAGGCCGACCTGCTGGTGAAGCTCGTGTACAACCAGACCTACCGCGTGCGGGAGGTGAAGTGATGAACCGCCACCTGCTCGTCGCCGCCTGCGCGGCCTTCCTGGCCGCCTGCGCGGCCAAGGACACCAAGCCGGTCCCCAAGGCCGACCCGCCCTACGTCTTCCCCCACTCGCCGCACGTCGACGGCGACGTCGACTGCAAGGCCTGCCACGGCTCCATCGTCAACTCCTCCCGGCTCGAGGCGCGCGTGCGCCACGTCGGGCTGCCCAGGAAGAACTCCGACACCTGCAACGGCTGCCACGACGACAAGGACTTCCAGGACAAGATCAAGCTGGCCATCCCGCCCCGCACCCGGGCCTTCGACGTGCGCTTCGACCACAAGGCGCACCTGGCCCGGCCGGGCGTCGTCTGCACGACCTGCCACAAGGCGCCGCCGGAGGCCGGCCAGGCCGTCGCCGCGCGCGTCTCCATGTCGGCCTGCACCTCCTGCCACAACCACCAGGCCGACTTCACCGCGGCGCGCTGCACGCCCTGCCACGTGGACCTGAAGCGGTACGAGAAGCCGGTGGCGGCCTTCCGGCACGCCGGCGACTTCCTCCGCACCCACGGCTCGCTGGCCCGGCCCACCGCCGAGACCTGCGCCCAGTGCCACGACCAGACCTTCTGCGCCGACTGCCACTCGGCCACCACCGCCGCGGCGCGGCCGTCCATCCTCTACCCCGAGGCGGTGCAGCGCGACTTCATCCACCGCGGCGACTACCAGTCCCGCCACATGATCGACGCGGGCGCCAACCCCGCCTCCTGCCGCAAGTGCCACGGCTCGGCCTTCTGCGAGGCGTGCCACACGCAGCGCAACCTGACCCAGTTCTCGCCCATCCAGCCGCAGAACCCGCACCCCGCCGGCTGGGGCACCGACAAGGCCGGCGGCAACTTCCACGGCACGGCGGCGCGCAAGAACATCGTGGCCTGCGCCGGCTGCCACGACAGCGCCGGCAGCGCCATCTGCGTCCGCTGCCACATGGTGGGCGGCATCGGCGGCAACCCGCACCCGGCCTCCTGGAACCGGGACGCGGACGAGATCCCGAAGAACGCCATGTGCCGCGCCTGCCACGGCTAGCCTAGAGGCTGCGCTCCCTCCTCGGAGCCTGCGGGCCCGGTCGCCGCTGCGGTGACCGGGCCCGATTCGTTCCGGGCCCGCGGCGCGGTACGCTGGCGCCGTGCACGGAGCCCACGACTTCCTCGCCGCCCTGGCGGTGGTGCTCGGCGTGGCGGCCGTCACCACCGTCCTCTTCCAGCGGCTGCGCCAGCCGGTGGTGCTCGGGTACCTGCTGGCCGGCCTCATCGTCGGGCCGCACGTGCCGGTGCCGCTGGTGGCCGACGTGGGGATCGTCCAGACCCTCTCCCAGCTCGGCGTCATCCTCCTCATGTTCGCGCTCGGGCTCGAGTTCAGCCTGCGCAAGCTGGCGGCCGTGGGCCCGGCCGCCGGCTTCACCGCCGCGGTGCAGTGCAGCCTCATGCTCTGGCTCGGGTTCGTGGCCGGCCGGCTCCTCGGCTGGACCACCCTGGAGAGCCTGTTCGCCGGCGCCACCGTCGCCATCTCGTCCACCACCATCATCGCCAAGGCGTTCGACGAGCTCGGGGTGCGCGGCAAGCTGCGCCACCTGGTGCTCGGCGTGCTGGTGGTCGAGGACCTCATCGCCATCGTCCTCATGGCCACCCTGACCGCCCTGGCCCGCGGGCAGGGGGTCTCGGCCGCGGCGCTGGCGCTCACCACCGGGCGGCTGGCCCTCTTCCTGGGCGCCCTGCTGGTGGTCGGGCTCCTGCTGGTGCCGCGGGCGGTGCGCGCCGTGCGGCGCCTCGACCGGCCCGAGACCATGCTGGTGGCGGTGCTCGGCCTCTGCTTCGGCGTGGCGCTGCTGGCGCAGGAGGCGGGCTACTCGGTGGCGCTGGGCGCCTTCATCGCGGGCTCGCTGGTGGCCGAGTCGGGCGAGGAGCGCTACGTCCAGCGGCTGGTCCACCCGGTGCGCGACATGTTCGCCGCCATCTTCTTCGTCTCGGTGGGCATGCTCATCGACCCGGCGCTGGTGCTGCGCCACGCCGGTGCGGTGGCCGTCTTCACGGCGGTGGTCCTCGTCGGCCAGGTCGTCAGCGTCACGGCGGGCGCCTTCCTGACCGGCCAGGGCACGCGCACCTCCATCCAGGCCGGGCTGGCGCTGGCCCAGATCGGCGAGTTCTCCTTCATCATCGCCGGGCTCGGCCTCTCGCTGGGCGTGGTGGGCGACTTCCTCTACCCGGTGGCGGTCTCGGTCTCCGCCATCACCACCCTCACCACGCCCTGGCTCATCCGCGCCTCGGATCCGGTGGCCGCCTGGGTGGACCGGAAGCTGCCGCGCCCGCTCCAGACCGTGGCCTCCCTCTACGCGAGCTGGCTGGAGCGGCTCAGCCGCTCGCCGCGCCGGGGCACGGTGGCCGCCATGGCGCGCAAGGTGGCGCGGGTGCTGGCGCTGGACGCGGCCGTCATCTCGGCGCTGGTGATCACCGCGGCGGTGGGCGGCGCGCGGGCGACCGCCTGGCTGGAGGGCTGGGCGGGCCTGCCCGGCGGGCTCACCGGCGGGCTGGTGGTGGCCGCCGCCTCGCTCGCCTCCCTCCCCTTCCTGGTCGGCATCGTCCGGAACGCCCGGCGGGTCGGCACGCTGGTGGCCACCGCCGCGCTCCCCAAGGGGGCCGAGGGCGGGATGGACTTCGCCGCGGCGCCGCGCCGGGCGCTGGTGGTGACGCTCCAGCTCGCGGTGGTCCTCCTCACCGGGCTGCCCATCATCGCGGTGACGCAGCCCTTCCTGCCGGGCGTCCCCGGCGCCGCCGTGCTGGGGGTGGTCGTGGCCGCCCTGTCGATCGCCTTCTGGCGCAGCGCGGCCAACCTGCAGGGGCACGTGCGGGCCGGCGCCCAGGTCATGGCCGAGGCGCTCTCCCGCCAGGCGCGCGGCGCCGGCGGCGAGGGGCCGGGCGGCGAGGTGGACCCCATGGCCGAGCTCCGCCGCATCCTGCCCGGCCTGGGCGAGCCGGTGGCCATCCGGGTCGAGCCGTCCAGCCCGGCGATCGGCGCCACCCTGGCGCTGCTCAACCTGCGCGGCCGGACCGGCGCGACCGTCCTCGCCATCTGGCGGTCCGGGCGCGGCGTCCTGGTGCCGACCGCCCGGGAGCCGCTCGCGGCGGGCGACCTGCTGGCGGTGGCGGGCACGGAGGACTCGGTGGCGGCGGCGCGGGAGGCGCTGGCCCGGCCCGCCGCCGCGCCGGGCGCCCCG
>JAJYAW010000548.1 GCA_021779335.1 Myxococcales bacterium
AAGGCGGCGACCGGCGCGGGCCGGGCCGCCCGGGCGATGGCCGGCGCGTCGGTCGGCGGGATGGGGCCGGCCGGGCAGGTCCCGGTGGTGATCCACCGGAGGGCCGCCGCGGTGGAGGCCTCGGCCGGATCGCCGTACGGGTGGGCCAGGTCGTCGTCGGCCGCGCAGGAGGCCCCGGTCGAGGCGAAGGCCGTGTCGGGCAGGCCGGTGAAGTAGCTCCCCGCGCCGAGCCGGTTGGCCAGCTGGAAGGAGAGCAGGTAGAGGAGCGTCGGGCAGCCCTCGCGCGCGAAGCCCGCCTGGCCCACCGGCTTCCCGAGGCTGTGGGCGCCCACCAGCGCCACGTCGGCGCCCAGGTCGGGCAGGAGCGAGAAGGGCAGCAGCTCGGAGGCCGAGCCGCTGGCCCCGGTCACGATGAAGGCCACCCGGGTGGCGGCGATGGCGTTCGGCTCGGTGCGGTACTGGAGGTCGAGGTTCGAGCCGGCGGCCTGCTGGGCGTTGAAGCGCAGGCCGAACTTCGGGCTGCCGGCGTAGCCGCCGTGGAGCAGGTCGAGGAAGGTGGAGGCCACCGCGAGATCGCCGCCGCCGTCGTAGCGGAGGTCCACGATGAGGTCGGTGACGCCCTGGGCCTTGAGCTGGCCGAAGGCGGTGCGCAGCAGGTCGACGGCCGGGTCGACGAAGGCGCGCAGCATGACGTAGCCCACCTTGCGGCCCCCGCCGCCGTCGAGGACGACGGGGGCGGCGGCGCCCGGCACCGGGTCGAGCGAGAAGACCGCGGTGGTGGCGGTGAGGTCGGCGGGGGCGGCCGCGCCGGGGTGGAGCACGCGGAGGGCGCGCGTCGTGCCGGCGACGCCGGACGCGAGGGCCGCGCCCAGGGCGCCCGGGGTGACGGCGTCGGCGGCCAGGATGGCCGCCACCTGGTTGGCCGGATCGCCGAGCGTCGCCGCCGTCGGGGCGATGGCCAGGAGCTCGTCGCCGCGGGCCAGGCCGGCCCGCGCCGCCGGCGAGCCGCCGAGGACCTGGGTCACGAAGAGCTGCGAGGCGCCGACGGTGCGCAGGCCGAAGCCGTAGCCGAGGCTGGTCCCGGCCACGTAGAACTGCGCGCTGGCCTCCTGGGTCGTCAGGTAGCTGAAGCCGCGCCCCCGGTCTGGCTGGCCGGCCGAGTCGACGACGGCCTGGAGGAACTGGTCCGGCGTCCGGGTCGGGTCGGCCGGGTCGAAGGCGGTGTAGTCGACGCTGGGGGCGTAGAGGTACCAGGCGTTGACCGTCGACAGGATGTCCCGCCTGGTCGCCGTGGCCGAGCAGTCGGGGGCGGCGGGGGCGCTGGAGCAGCCGGCCCCGAGGGGCAGCGCGGCGGCGAGGGCGAGGGCTGCGAGCGGGCGGGCGAGGACGGTCGGGCTCATGGTCGTCTCCTCCGGTCCCAGGGGTCTAACACGGGCCGCGGCCCGTCGCAGCGCCGGGTCCCCTCCGGCGCCGGGAGGCGCGCCGGCCCGGCGCGGACCGGCGCCCCCTACTGCAGCCCGCGGTCGCGCAGCTCGTCGTCGTCCTCGCCGCGCAGGTGGCCCAGCTCGTGGGTCAGCGTGATGCCGATCTGCCGGGTGAGCTCGGCCCGGTCCTTGGCGAAGCGGCCCAGGTTCTTCCGGTACAGGACGATGGAGCGGCAGGGCGTGCCGTCCTCCGGCTGGCAGGGCTCGCCCTCCGGCGGCCCGCGGAACAGCCCCAGGATGGTGGGCGAGAGGGGCGGATCGCCCTCGGTCAGGTCGGCCAGGTCCGGCAGGTCGGCCACCTCGACCGGCACGCCCCGCAGCGCGCGCCGGTCGTCGGGGGGCAGCGCGGCCACCGCCCGGTCCACCTCGGCGCGGAAGGCCTCCGGGGCGATCTCCACCTCGGGCGGGAAGTCGGCGGGCGAGAGGGCGCGCGCCCGCGCCAGCAGGCGCTCCGCTTCGGCGGCGTCGCCGCGCCGCTCCGCCAGCAGCCCGAGGTGGTGCAGCGCCCAGGGGTCCTGCGGCGCCAGCCGCAGGGTCTGCTCGAAGGCGCGGCGCGCCTCGTCGAAGCGGCACAGCTCGAAGAGGGCGAAGCCGCGCTCGTTGGAGGCGGCCGTGTCGTCCGGGGCCAGCGCCACGGCCCGCTCGGCGTGCGGCAGCGCCTCGGCGGCGCGCCCCAGGTCGTTGAGGCCGGTGGCGGCGCCGAGCTCGAGCCGCCACCGCAGGTCGGGGTCCTGCCGCGGCACCCGGGTCAGGGCCCGCAGCCCGCGCAGCGCCAGCTCCACGCCCGCCTCGAGCGCGTCGTGGGCGCCGTCGAGCCGCCGCACGTAGAGGTCGGCCGCGCCGGCCAGCGCCACCGGATCCTCCGGGGCCACCGCCAGGGCGCGGGTGAAGGCGAGCTCGGCCTCGCCGACCCGGTCGAGCGCCGCCAGGGCGTCGCCCCGCACGGCCAGCGCCGGCACGCTGCGAGGCTCCTGGCGCAGCGCCTCGTCGGCGCAGCCGAGGGCCCGCTCCCGCTGCCCGGCGTCGAGGGCCGACTCCGCCTCGTGCACCAGGCCGGCGGCGGTCATGGCGGTCCGCGCGACGCAGCGGAAGGGCGGGGTCACCGGGGGCGTGGCCGCGGCCG
>JAJYAW010000549.1 GCA_021779335.1 Myxococcales bacterium
GGCTGGACCCCGGCCGGCCAGGTGCCGGCGCTGGCCGCCCTCTTCGGCCCGCCGCCGCCGCCGCCGCCGCCGGCCTAATCCCCGTAGTGGCGCACCAGGCACTCCGGGCAGATGCCGTGGCTGAACTGCGCGTCCGAGTGACGGATCAGGTAGGCCTCCAGCTGGGCCCATGAGCCGGCGTCGTCCCGGATCTTCTTGCAGTGCGAGCAGATGGGGATGACGCCGCGGAGCGTCTTGATCTCGTCGAGGGCGGTGCGGAGCCGCTCGTTCGTGGAGGCGAGCTCCCGGAAGACGAGGTCGACGGGGCGCCGCACGCCGGTCTCGACGATGGCGCGGAAGGCGAGGAAGTAGCTCACCACCTTGAGGGCGTGGCCGGCCAGGTTGGCCGGGCCGTAGTTGCTCACGTAGAGGGTGAAGGCGAACTCGCAGGCGATGGCGGCCAGCAGCGAGGCGCGCACCAGCCGGAAGACGTCCGCGTCGAAGCGAGCGCGGCTGCCGTGGAGCAGGGCGACGGCCAGGCCCAGCAGCCCGATGATCACGTACTCGGCCGCGATCTTGAACGCGGTCTGGCCGGCCCCCGCCACGAAGCAGGCGGGGAAGACCCGCCACCAGAAGATGCTGGCCACGAGCAGCGCGGTCACGGCGACGAAGCCGGCCAGGAGCCAGGCGGGGTCCGGCCGGCGATCCCGGCGGAGCGCGGCGAGGGCCGCCACCGCCGTGACGCTCTCCAGCCCGCGGGCGGCGATCCAGAGCTGGTTGGCCGCGAAGGGGTGGCCCGGGAAGATCGGCATGCCCTGGTACGCCAGGGTGTGCAGCAGGTCGAGGGCGCCGAGCGCCAGGTAGCCCACGCCGACCACGAGCAGGTAGCCGTTCCGGAGGTGGCGCCGGGAGGTCCAGGTGACGGCGAAGATGGAGCCGGCCACGGCCACGCTGAAGAGCTCCGCCAGCGCGTGGAAGAGCAGGTAGCTCTCGAGCGAGGCGAGGTAGAGGCCGAGCAGGACGACCCCGCCGATCACCCAGGTCTGCCAGGCTGGCTCGCGGTCGATCTCCGGTCGATCGGACACCGAGGGTTCCTTGGACGGCGGTGGTTGAGGACGGCGGCGAGCGTACCCCAGGGGCCGGACCGGCGCCACGAGCTTGCGCCCCGCCCCGCCCCCTGTCAGGTTGCGCTGGCACGGGCCCCTCGGGTCCCCACCACCCGCCGTCCGGGAGCCGCCATGAAGCGCGAGCAGCACGACCAGCGCATCGCCCTGTTCATCGACTTCGAGAACCTCGTCACGCGCACCGGCCACTCCCCGGACACCTTCGACCTCCAGCCGGCGCTCGACATCCTGCTGGAGAAGGGCAAGGTCGTCTACCGCCGCGCCTACGCGGACTGGACCCGCTTCGCCGCCGCCACCCAGCGGCTCCACGACAAGGGGGTCGAGCTCATCGACGTGCCCCCCTCCACCCGGAGCGGCAAGAACGGCGCCGACGTCCGCCTGGTCATCGACGCGCTGGAGCTCTGCTACCTGCGCGAGCACATCGACACCTACGTGCTCGCCTCCGGCGACTCCGACTTCTGCCCGCTGGCCTACAAGCTCCGCGAGAACGACCGGACCGTCATCGGCATGGCCGTCAAGGAGGCCACCAGCCCGCTCTTCGTGAAGGCCTGCGACGAGTTCATCTACCTGCGCGCCCCGGGCCAGAAGCGGCGCGAGGCGTCGGCGCCGGCCGCCAGGGACAGCAAGGAGAAGCCCGAGCCGCCCAAGGCGAAGGTCATCCCCGAGGTGGCCCGCGAGTCGGCGGCCGCCATCCTGGCCAAGGCGGCCGGGCCGGTGAACCCCTCGGCCATCAAGGCCGCCATCGTCCGGCGCGAGCCGGACTTCGACGAGCGCGACTTCGGCTTCAGCGCCTTCAGCCGGATGCTGGAGGCGATGGAGCAGGCCGGCCTGCTCCGGCTGGAGCAGGGCGCCAAGGGGCAGTGGTACGTGCTGCCGCCCGCCGAGGCCCCCTGAGCGGACCGCGACGGGCGAGGGGCGCCGCCCCGCATCCGCCCGTCCTCACTGCGGTATCCGGTCGCTGACCGACCGACCGTGACGCGGCGGTGACGCGCCCCGCCCAGACTTGGCGCCGCCATGCCCACCACGCCCCGGCGCCTGCCGGTCCACCGCTTCGCCCAGCGGACCCTGCCGGCCCAGCTCTGCGCCACCGCGGCCCGCGTCCCCGACCGGATCTTCCTGCGCTTCGTCGATCCCGCCGCCCCGGCGGCCGGGCCGCGCGACGTGAGCTACGGGGCCTTCCGCACGCTGGTCCGCCGCGCCGCCGCCTTCCTCGAGGCGGCCGGGGTGGGGCCGGGCGACCGGGTCCTCCTGCTGGCCGAGAACTCGCCCGAGTGGCCGGCGGTGGCGCTGGCGGCCCAGGCGCTGCGCGCCGAGCCGGCCGCCCTCTTCGCCAGCCTGGCCGCCGGCCCGGCCGAGGAGATCGCGCGGCGGGTGAAGCCGAGGGCCGTCTTCGTCTCCGGCCCGGCCCAGTGGCAGAAGCTGGCCGGCGCCGCCGCCGACCTCCGGGCCTCCGGGCTGCGCGCCGTCCTCTCGCTCGACGCGCTGCCGGCCGGGGCGCTG
>JAJYAW010000550.1 GCA_021779335.1 Myxococcales bacterium
CCGCCGGGCGGCGTCGCGCGCGCGCCAGTGCGCCGCCCGGGAGCAGCTCGGTCAGGGGCGCCTGGCAGGCCGGGCACGGCGCGAGGCCGAGCAGCGCCTCGATGGTCGGCCGGATGGCCAGCTGGTCGTGCGGGCCGCGCGCGGACCGGCCGTGCGCCTGCCGGGTCGCCGGCGTGGAGGCGAAGAGCCAGGCTCGCCGGGAGCCCTGGTACCGGTTGCCGTGGCTGGTCCAGTCCGCGCCGAGGCCGCGGCCGTGGTCGGTGGTCACGAGGACGCTGGCCCGGGCGCCGTAGTCGCCCATCTCGGCGAGGAGGCCGAAGAGCTCCTCCAGCCGGGCGTCGAGGTCGTGCACCGAGGCGGCGTAGGCGCGGTAGTCCCCCCGGTGCGCCCACTCGTCGGCGTCGCCCAGCGCGACGTAGAGGAGGCGCGGCCGGAACCGCGCGAGGTAGCGCATCGCCAGCGCCCAGGTGTACCGGTCGCGCCGGTAGGACCACGGGGCGGGGTCGCCGACCTCGGCCCGCAGCAGCGCCTCGGTGGCCGCGTCGGGCGGGGCCCAGGCCGGCCGGAAGGGGGCGAGCCCCACGTCGACGGTGAGGCGGCCCGCGGTCCGCTCCGCGGCGCGCGCGATCCGGGGCCAGCTCGCGAAGACGGCCACGTCCGGCGCGGCGAGGCCGAGCTCGCGCCGGGCCCGCTCCAGCACCGTCTCCTCCGGGACGCGGCGGCAGCGGTTGTCCCGGCAGCCGGTGGCCTGCCCCGCCAGGATGGCCTGGTAGCCCGGCAGGCTGCAGGCCTCGAGGTCGCGCACCAGGAAGGGAGCGCCGCGGTCCGCGTCGCCGGCCAGGAACCCCTCCCGCGCCGCCCGCGCCAGCAGCCGTGGCAGGAGCGGCACCTCGGCGGCGCCCGGCGCCAGGCCGGCCAGGGCCCGGTCCAGCCCGTGGAACACCTCCTGGGGCCGGACCCCGTCGATGGTGACGAGGATGACCGAGGGCGCCGGCGCGGCGAGCGCGGTGACGGCGAGGAGCAGGGCGGGGCCGAGCATCGGCTCCAGACTTGATCCCGGGAGGCGACGGACGGTAGGCCCTCGCGTGACGCTCGGGGCCCGTCGCGTGGAGAGGCCGCGACGCCGGCCCAGGAGGGGTGTCCGGTGCCCGGCGACTGGCCCGCCTCAGCCGACGAGCCGCGCCACCAGCCCGGCGAGCGTGCCGAGCAGCGCGCCGGCCGCCACGTCGAGCGGGTAGTGGGCGCCCAGGTAGACGCGCGAGGCGCCGATGCCGAGGGCCAGCGCCAGCGCGAGGGGGCCGAGGCCGGAGGGGGCGCCGGCGAAGGCGGCGGCCACGGCGAAGGCGGCGGCGGTGTGGCCGGAGGGGAAGCTGAACCGGTCCGGGTTGGCGGCGAGCGGCGTGAACCCGTCGATGGCGAGGTCGGGCCGGGCGCGCGCCAGCGTCCGCTTGAGCGCCTGCGAGAGCAGCGTGGCCAGCCCGGCCCCGGCGCCGAGCCTGAGCCCGAGCCGGGTGCCGGTGGCGGTGGAGGTCGCGAGGAAGGCGAGCCCGACGACGACCCAGCTCGACGCGTCGCCGAGCCGGGTGAGGGTGCGCGCCGCGAGGGTCCGCCGCGGGGTGCGCCAGCGGCGCGCCGCGAGGAGGGTGGCCTCGTCCCATTTCAGGAGGCGCGCCAACCGACCGCCCCCGGCCGCCTCGTCGGCGTCGAGGTCCACCGCGTCCGCGTCCAGGCGGGGCAGCGGTTCGGTCTGGCGGGTCGCTTCCATCGCGGGGAGGATGTTGCGCGCGCCGCGTGTCCGCGCCAGGGCGCGCCGGCAACGACTCGGTGACGGCGCCGCCCGGCGGGCCGCAGCGCGGCGCCGGCGGTCCCGGGGCCAGGGGACTCAGCCCCGCCAGCAGGAGAGCCGGCAGCGCACGCCGCCGTTCTGCACCGCCAGGGTGGAGGCCGGCGCGTCCGGCAGGAGCGGCTCGAAGCCGCGCTCCGGCCCGAGCGCCGCCACCTCCCAGCCGCCCAGCCGGTGGGCCAGGGTGGCCAGCGCGCGCCAGGCGCCGGCGGCGTCCTCGTCGAGCCGCAGCCCGTAGGGCGGGTTGGTCAGCAAGAGCCCCGCCCCGCCCGGCGGCGGCTCCACCTCGGCCGCGTCGGCGCGGACGAAGCGGATGCGGTCCGCCACGCCGGCGGCGGCGGCGTTCTTCTGCGCCAGCCGGAGCGCCCCCATGTTCCGGTCGGAGGCGTGGATGGGGCAGGTGATGGGGCGGGCCTGGGCGGCCAGCCGGGCGCGCACCGCCTCGGTGGCGCGGCGGTCGTGGTCGGGGAAGCGCTCGAAGGCGAAGGCGCGGGAGAGCCCAGGGGCGCGGCGGCCGGCCATGAGCGCGGCCTCGATGGCGATGGTGCCGGAGCCGCACATCGGATCGAGGAAGGGGCGGTCGCCCGACCAGCCGCAGTGGAGCAGCAGGCCGGCGGCCAGCGTCTCTCTGAGCGGCGCCGCCCCGACCCGGGCGCGCCAGCCGCGCTTGAAGAGCGGCTCGCCGGCGGCCTCCACCGAGAGGGTGGCCCGCCCGGAGTCGCGCCGCACCAGCAGCTCGGCCGCGGAGCCGAAGCGG
>JAJYAW010000551.1 GCA_021779335.1 Myxococcales bacterium
CGGCGGCGCCAGCACCGGCGCGGCGGCGCTGGCCGGGGCGTGGCGGGTCGGCTCCAGCATGGCCCGCATGTCCTCGGTGGAGCCGCCCTCGAAGGGCTCGGCCAGCGGGACGCCGTCGCCGCCGGTGCTCTCGACGTCGAGGGCGATGGAGGCGGGCGCCTGGTACTCCTGCGGGAAGTGGAAGCGGATGGCCTCGGCGATCTCGCGGTCGCCGGCGATGCAGACCTTGACGCGCCGCCCGGTGCGGAAGCGCAGCTCGTCGGTGAGCGCCAGGTTGGTCGGGTCCGACATGGCCACCGTGACGGTGGAGGTGTCGGCCGACATGGGGAAGACGTTGTGGCGCTGGGCGAGCTCGCGCGGCACCAGCTTCATGGCCTGCTCGAGGGCGTAGGGCTCGAGGGTGGCGAGCCTGGCCACCTCGATGCCGGACTTCCGGGCCAGCGCCTCGACGATGACCGCCTCGCTGACCAGCTTGAGGTCGAGCAGCGCCTGGCCGAGCCGACCGCCCCAGCGCCGCTGGTGCCCCAGCGCGCTCTGCAGCATGGCCTCGTCGATGACGCCCGCCTCGAGGAGGAGCTCCCCGAGCCGCTTCTTGGTGGTCATTTCCCCGCGGATGCTACTGCCGACCCCGGTCCCCGGTCGAGGGCTCGCCGCCGCGCGTCCGTGGGCCGTGGGACAGGTTGCGCCGTCAGGGCTTGCCGTCGGTGTGGGTGGCGATGGCCAGCCGCGAGAGCCCGGCGCGGCGCGCCAGGTCCATGACCGCCACCACCCGGCCGTGGATCACCCCCGCGTCGGCCTGCACCAGCACCAGCGTGTCGGCGTTCTGGTCGTGGGCCTTCTCCAGGAGGCCGCGGAGCTCGGCCTCCTCCACCACCTTGCCGCCCACCACCACCCGGCCGTCGGCCAGGATGGCCACGGCGAGGTCGTGCGCCGCCGTGGCGTCGCCCTTCCCGGCCTTGGGGAGCGACACCTTGAAGCCGCCCTTGTCGGCCGCCTGCTCGGCGATGGCGGTGGTGGTCACCATGAAGATGATGAGCAGCACCAGGAAGATGTCGGTGAGGGGCGTGATGTTGATGTCGGCGAAGAGCCCGCCCTCGCCGTCGCCGTCGTCGCTCGGTCCGCTGGCGGCCATGGCGGCTCAGCCCTCCGCGCCGGCGCTGCGCCCGGCCGGCGGCGCGGCGCGCAGCGTGGGCAGCAGCTCCTTGACCAGGTCCAGGTACTCCTCGGTGAGGAGGCGGAGCTGGAGCGAGAGCTTCTGCGCGTGGGTGTTGAGCGAGTTGTAGAGCACCACCGCCAGCACGGCCACCGCGATGCCGGCCGCGGTGGTGATGAGCGCCTCGGAGATGCCGGCCGCCACCACCGCGAAGCCGCCCTGGCCGGTCTGCGCCATGTGCTGGAAGGCGGTCATGATGCCCACCACGGTGCCGAAGAGGCCGATGAAGGGGGCGGTGGCGCCCACCGTGGCGAGCAGCCAGAGGCCGCGGCGCAGCCGGAGCGCGGTCCGCTGCCGCTCCCGCTCCACCACCGCCACCAGCTTCTCGGCGCTGGCCTCCGGGGCGGGCCGGCCGGCCAGCGCGGTGGTGCGCGGGGCGAGCGCCACCAGCGCCGCCAGGAAGACGTCGGCCGCCGCCGAGGTGGAGCGCTCGCACTGGGCGCGGGCGTCGTCGAGGTCGCCGCGGAAGAGGGCCCGCCCCACCGCGTCGGCCAGGGCGCGCGCCTTGCCCCCGAAGCCCCACAGCGCGATGACCCGCTCCACCGCCGTGGCCACCGCGACGATGGAGCAGGCCGCGATGACCCAGAGCGAGAAGCTGGTCTTGAGGATGGTGAGGAGGTTCTGGTCCACGTGGGCTCCGGGGGAGGGCTCGGGGAGTTCTAAGGGGCGGCGGGCGGAAGATCCACGACTCGTGCCCCGTCGGGCGGGGCGAGCCGGAACAGGCCCGGCTCGACGGGGCGGTTCACCTCGACGGACGTCCAGCGGAGCCGGAGGGCCACCCGGGCGCCCGGGGCGCGGGCCGCCACCTCGCCGGGCAGGGGCACGCCGCCGTGGAGCCGGTGGCCGGTGAGGGTCACCTCCAGCCCCACCACGCCGGCCCGGCTGTCGAGGGCGTGCAGCACCACCGCCCCCTGGCCGACGTCGAGCCGCTGCAGCGCCTCGCCCCGCCGCAGGGTCAGGCGCAGCGCGCCGTCCACCGGCGTGGCGTCCACCGGGTCGCCGTCCAGGATGGGGGCGGAGCCGCACAGCAGCGTGACGAGGTCGGCCGGCGGCAGGGCCACCGGCACGAGCCGCCCCACGTTGGCGGCCGTGGCCGCGCCCCGGTAGTAGACCTTGGCGCGCGCGTCGTAGAGCGCCAGGTCGGGGCCGTCCACCGCCAGCACCGCCAGCACGTTGCCGAAGAAGTCGAGGCTCTCGAGCCGGAGCCGCCCGGGCCGCTCGGCCGCCACGAACTGCTCCACCCCGCCGGCCAGGTCCGGCCCCTCCAGGGTGAGGCGGGCCTGCCCCTGCACGCTCACCACCCGCGCCTGCGCCGCCCGGACCTCGGCCAGGAGCGCGGCCGGATCGGCCGGCAGCCCCGGCGGCGGCGGGCGGAGGCGCGGC
>JAJYAW010000552.1 GCA_021779335.1 Myxococcales bacterium
CCCTCCAGGGCCGCGATGGCCCGGTCGAGGCGCGGCAGCACCTGCTCCTCGGTGTACCGGATCATGTGCTCGCCCATGACCGCCAGCGTCACCGCCCGGGCCATGGCCGCCACGCCCCGCCTCGAGGCGCCGGCCACCAGCCGCCAGAAGCGGGCCCGCCGCCGCCCGCGGAGGCCGATGCCGACGACGGCGCGCCACAGGATGCCCGCCACGTCCGCCGGCGCCCGCCGCGCCGGGATGAAGGCCTCCTCGAGGTGGTGCCGGCAGCGCCGGTAGTAGGCCTCGTCGGAGTACAGGTCGGCCAGCAGGGTGCGGTAGCCGCGCAGCAGCGTGAGCTCGTCGAGCACGGTGGCGAAGTTGGGCCGCTCGAACTGGTCGCCGCTCGAGGCGCCCCGCAGCCGCCCCTCGCGGTCGAGCCGGCGCCACAGGGCGGTGCCGGGCACGGCGGCGAGCAGCCCCACCATGGCGCGCGGGATGGGCAGGGCCGAGATGAAGGCGCGCTGCCGCTCGAAGATGTCCTCGCCGTCGGCGTCGAAGCCGACGATGAAGCCGGCCAGGACCTCCAGCCCGGCGCGGGTGAGGGTCCGCACCGCCTGCGACGGGTCGAGCCGCAGGTTCTGCCGCTTGCCGGCCTCGCCGAGGGCGGCCTCCGACGGCGTCTCCAGCCCGAGGAAGACGGCGGAGAAGCCGGCCTCGACCATGGCGGCCACCAGCGCCGGCTCGGCCGCCAGGTCCACGCTGGCCTCGGTGTAGAGGTCGAAGGGCTTGCCGTGGGCCGCCTGCCAGCGGGCCAGGTGGGGCAGCAGCCGCGCCACCTCGCGCCGGTTGCCGATGAAGTTGTCGTCGACGAAGAAGAGCGAGCCGGAGGCCCCCAGCCGGTGGAGCGCGTCCAGCTCGGCCAGCACCTGCTCCGGGGACTTGAGCCGCGGCACCCGGCCGAACAGCTCGATGATGTCGCAGAACTCGCACTGGAAGGGGCAGCCCCGCGAGAGCTGGAGCGAGACCGACGCGTAGCGCGAGAGGTCGAGGAGGTCGAAGCGCGGCACCCTGGCGAGCCGCAGGTCCGGCCGGGCGGCGTCGTCCGGCGAGAGGAGCCGCGGCGCGTCCACCGCCGGCCCCTCCAGCGCCCGCACCAGCAGCTCGAGCCGCCCCTCGGCCTCGCCCCGGAAGACGTGATCGGCCTCCTGGAAGGCCTCGGGGGTGGTGGACGCGGCGGGGCCGCCCACCACGGAGCGCCGCCCGAGCTGGCGGGCGCGGCGCAGCACCTGGCGCATCGAGTCGGCCTGCACCAGCATGCCGCTCACCAGCACGACGTCCGCCCAGCGGAGCGCCTCGTCGTCGAGCGGCGACACGTTGAGGTCGAGCAGCCGCAGCGCCCAGCGCCCCGGCAGGAGCGCCGCCAGCGTGGCGAGCCCGAGGGGCGGGAGGGCCGCGGCCTTGCGCACGAAGGGGAGGCTGTGCTCGTAGCCCCAGTAGGTGGCTTCGGAGCGGCCTTGGACGAGGAGGACCTGCACACCCGGACGATGCCCACCGCGGGTCATGGGCGCGTCACGTGCCGGGGCGCGTCAGGGCGGTCCTTGGGGGCGTCGGGGCGCCAGGTCCCCGGCGGGTGCGGCGCGCCCCTGGTGGCCGGCGGCGCGCAGCTCGCGCACCAGCCGGCGCAGCACCACCTGGTCACCCAGCGTGAAGACCACGAGCGCGGCGGCCTCCGAGACCCGGTGCGTCAGCTCCGGCAGGAGCACCTCCTCCTCGGCGCGCCAGCGGCGGTGCTCGCCGGAGAGGCGCCGCAGCGCGGGGCGGAGCGTCACGGCCCGCCCCGCTAGGCGGCCTTGGTGGCGGCCTGCCGGACGGCCTCCAGCTCGATCTCGAGGTCCACCCGGTCCGCCACCAGCACCCCGCCGGTCTCGAGCGCCTGGTTCCAGGTGAGGCCGAAGTCCTTCCGGTTGAGGGACCCGGTCGCCGAGAAGGCGACCCGCTGCTGGCCCCAGGGGTCCTTGCCCTGGCCGCCGTACTCGACGTCGAGGGCCACCTCGCGGGTCACGTCGCGGATGGTGAGGTCGCCCACCACCCGCAGCCGCTCCGGCGAGAGGACCTCGACCCGGCGGCTGCGGTAGCGCAGCGCGGGGTACTTCTGGGCGTCGAGGAAGTCCGGGGAGCGCAGGTGGGTGTCGCGGTCGGCCACCCCGGTCTCGATGCTGGCGGCCTCGATCTCCACCTCGACCGCCGAGCGGGAGAGGTCCGCCGTGTCGAGCGCGAGCCTGGCGCTCCAGCGCGTGAACCGCCCGCGCACCTTCGAGATGACCATGTGACGGACGGTGAGGTTCACCGCCGAGTGCGCGCCGTCGACCTGCCAGTTCTCGTTCGCCATGTCCGTGCTCCCGTCGTCGTGGTTGACCTGCGAGCCGAGGAAATGCAGCGGACGGGCCAGCGCCCGGGAGATCGCAAGCCACCGGAACCAGGGCCAGCGGCCGGAGACGAGCGCCCCGTCGAGGCTCAATCCGAGCCGTAGCGGCTCACCTTGATCAGGAGGCGGCCCGGGGGCCTCCCGGCCGCCGCGGGGGGCGGCGCCCGCGCCCGCGCCGGAGGGCGGCCGGCC
>JAJYAW010000553.1 GCA_021779335.1 Myxococcales bacterium
GCGGCGGGCGTCGAGCCGGCCGAGCACACCGCCGAGGCGCTGGCGGAGGCGCTGGCGGCGCGGCTGGGCGGCTGAACGGCCGAGCACGCTTCGGAAACAGGGAGCACGAGGCCGTTTCCTGGGGTGGGGCCCCGACGGCTCTGCCGGCGGGGCGGGGGCGTAGCCCCCGGCAAGATCGACCGGACCAGGGGGCGCCTCGCGGCGCCGAAGGTGATCGCGAAGCGCGCACCCTGGTCCGGGGGCGCGCCGCCGGCTCGCCCCGGCGGCCGGCACGGGGCTCTCGGCCGGGCGCCTACCGCCCCTTCGTCGAGGCCTGGCGGGCCGCCCTCTTCTTCTCCTTCATGGCGCGCTTCACCGCCAGGAAGCCGGTCTCCTTGCGCTGCTGGTGCAGCTCCTTGGGCGTCGGGCGCGGCCTCGGCGCGGCGCGGGCCGCGGCGGCCTTCTTGGCGGCGCCCGGCTCGAGGGTCCAGTAGAAGAGCCGCTTCACCACCAGCGTCGCGTAGGCCCCGGGCGGCAGCGTGAAGGCCACGTTGAGCTTGAGGCGCCCCTTGTTGAGCTCGTCGGGGCGGGCCTCGCCGAGGGTGAGCCGGCCGGGGTGGGAGAAGAGCGGCCGCTCCTCGTGGTCGAAGTGGATCTCCGGGGTCCCAGGCACCGCCAGCGAGGCCAGCGTCATGTCGTCGCGCTTCATGACCGCCATGGCGGCCTTCTCGATCTGCGGGTCCGCGAACCGGGAGTCGGGGGCCAGCAGCGGGAAGGTGAGGCCCTTGAGCCGCCGCGCCTGGTCGCCGTCCAGCTCGCGCGGGAAGACCAGCGAGCCGGCCTGGTAGCGGATGGAGACGAGGTGCGGCATCCCCACCACGTCGCGCAGGAACTGGCGCACCCCCTCGTTCCAGAGCCAGCTCTGGTAGGTGAAGACCTGCAGGGCCCGCCAGCGCGGCTCGGTGCGCAGGATGGCGCCGCGGTAGTCCTCGGGGTGCTTGACCAGCCACTTCAGCACCGCCTCGTACCGCTCGGCGCCGGGGTGGGGGTTGCGGGCCGTCCACTCGCCCCAGTGCTCCTTCCAGAACTGCTTCACCTTGGCGTCGGAGGAGGCGTCGAGCTCGCTGGGGTGCGCGATGACGTTCTTGAGGGCGGTCTCGAAGTCGCCGCGCATCAGCTCCTTCACGACGAAGCCCTGGCCGTGCTTGAGCGGGCCGAAGCGCTGCGAGTCGAAGTAGTTGACCACCCCGAGCCGCTGCACCTCGGCCACCGCGCCGGGCAGGCGCGCCACGTCGTCCTCGGAGAGGTCGCGCACCGTCACGGCGAAGCGGTTGGAGGTGGTGTTCCTGGCGGTGAGCGGGGTGCGGGAGCGGCCCATGGGCTTGAGCCGCAGGTCGTCGTCCTGCAGGTCCACCTCGCGGCCGCGCACCGCCACGAGCTGGGTGGTGCGCCCCTGCTTGTCCTTGAGGCCGCAGTAGGAGACGTCGGCGCGCGGGACCTTGAAGCGCGAGCAGATCCGCTCCACCGCCTCGAAGGTGGTGAGCTTCTGCTTGTCCATCAGGTAGACGCGCCACGCCCCCTGGGGATCGTCGTCGAACCGCCAGGACTCGGTGACCGAGAAGTCTTCCGGCCGCTGCTTGAGGCGCATGGGTCACTCCGGGCGCCGGCCCGGGAGCGCGTCGCTCAGGGCTTCTGCCGGTAGAAGAAGACGAAGGAGAGGCAGTGGAACTCGTTGTCCGACGACTGGCTGACGACCCGGTCCACGATCTCGAGATCGGGGTTGGCGCGGAGCCAGCGGGTGATGGTCTCGCCCAGCTCCTCGCGCTCCTTGGCCTTGGTGGCGGAGAAGACCTTGACCCCGGTGAACGTCACGCCGCGAGTATCGTTGCGGTCCCGGGGTGTGTCAAACTCGTGCCCGCATGCTCATCGACCTCCACGTCCACAGCCACCACACCCGGGGCTGCACCATCCAGCCCGCCGCGGCGCTGGCGGCCGCCCGGGCCGCCGGCCTCGACGGCCTCCTCTTCACCGATCTCGACACCATGGAGGGGCTCGAGGAGATCCGGGCCGCCGGCCGGGAGGCGGGGCTGCTGGCCCTGGTGGGGCTCGAGGTGGCCACCGACCGGGGCCACTACCTCTGCGTCTTCCCCGACCCGGCCAAGGTGCCGGAGCCGGCCCAGCTCTTCGGCTCGGTGACGCCCTGGCCGGCGCGCGCGGTGGTCGAGCGCGTCCGGTCGCTGGGCGGCGCGGTGGTGGCCGCCCACCCCTACGACAAGGCCG
Source organism: Myxococcales bacterium (assembly GCA_021779335.1). Classification (GTDB taxonomy): domain Bacteria; phylum Myxococcota; class Myxococcia; order Myxococcales; family Anaeromyxobacteraceae; genus JADKCZ01. Next base: position 2,260 of record JAJYAW010000553.1, read on the forward strand.
TCGACCACCCGAGCGGCGACTTCATCTTCACCCTCGACGGCCTGTCGGCCATCGAGGGGCTGCACGGCCGCAGGAAGGGGTCGCACGACGACCTGGCCATCGAGGCGGCCGATCACCTCAACCTGCCCTGCGTGGGCGGCTCGGGGGCCCTCGGCGCCGCCGGCGAGGTGGGCTCCGCCGCCACCCTCCTCCGCGACCCGGTGGCCAGCGAGGCGGACCTGGTGGCGCAGCTCCGCGCCGGCACGGTCTACTGCGTGACGCTGGGCGTGACGCCGCCGCCCCCGGAGCGCGGCGCGCGGGGCGGCCGGGACGACCGCGGCCGCCGCGGTGGAGGC
>JAJYAW010000055.1 GCA_021779335.1 Myxococcales bacterium
GCCGTCGAGGCCAGCGCGGCGACGGCCAGGAGAACGGATGGGGCGAAGCGGCGGGGCGACGGCGGGCGCGGGCGGGTCATCCGGGCAGTCTACCGCCGCGGCGCGGCGGACCGTGGCGCGCCTGGTGGGGCCCCGCTCCGAATGGGCCGTCTCGTGGCCCCGCCGCCGCGGTCCTCCACCCGCGACTCCTGGTGACGTCACGTCGGCGACGCGCCAGGGGCCGGCGCGGCGCCGGAGCCCGCCGCGCCTCCGTCGAGCGCCCGGCGGACGTGGAGCAGCAGCTCGTCGGGAGAGAACGGCTTGGCCAGGGCCGGGGTCGTGGGCGGCAGCTCCACCCCGTGCGCGCCGCCCGCGTAGCCCGACATGAAGGCCACCCGCAGGCCAGGGCGCGCCTGGCGGAGGCGGCGGGAGAGCGCCAGGCCGTTCTCCTCGGGGAGCAGCACGTCGGTGAGCAGGAGGTCGACGCGACGGTCGCTCGCCCCCACGAGCGCCATGGCCTCGCTCGGCGCGGCCGCCTCGAGCACGGTGTAGCCGGCGGCCTCGAGCATGCGCCGGGTCAACGCCCGGACGGCGCCCTCGTCCTCGACGACCAGGATGGTCTCCCGTCCGCCGGCGGCGGCCGCCTGGACGGGCGGCGCCGCCTCGGGGCCGTCGCCGTCGTGCCGCGGCAGGTAGACCCGGAACTCCGTCCCGGCGCCGGGGGCCGAGCGGATGCGGATGGCGCCGCCGCTCTGGGAGACGATCCCGAACACGGTCGACAGCCCCAGCCCCGTCCCCGCGCCCGGCGCCTTGGTCGAGAAGAAGGGCTCGAAGACCCGCTCCTGCGTCGCCGCGTCCATGCCGGTGCCGGTGTCCTCGACGGAGAGGACCACGCGGGCCCCCGCGGGCAGGCCGGGGTCGGCGCCCTCGGCGCGCGTCGCCGCCTCCTCCTGGACCCGGACCGTGATGCGCCCGCCCTCGGGCAAGGCGTCCCGGGCGTTGACCACCAGGTTGACGAGCACCTGCTCGATCTGGCCGGGGTCCGCCCAGACGCGGCCGGGCGCGTCGATCACGGTGTCGAGGGTGATGGCCTCGCTCAGGAGCCGGCGCAGCATCCGCTCCAGCGACCGGACGACCTCCGAGAGGGCCGTCACCCTGGGGGCCAGCGGCTGGCGTCGGCTGAAGGTCAGGAGCTGGCGGGTCAGGCCGGCGGCCCGCTCCCCCGCCGAGATGATGTCCGCAGCGTCCCGTCGCAGGGGGTCGTCCGCCGGCAGGTCCTGCGCCAGCAGCCTGGCCCCGCCGAGGATGACGGTGAGCAGGTTGTTGAAGTCGTGGGCCACGCCGCCGGCGAGCCGGCCGATGGCCTCCATCTTCTGCGCCTGGCGGAGCTGCTCCTCGAAGCGGCGGCGCTCCTCCTCGTCCCGCTGCAGCGAGGCGGCCATCTCGTCGAAGGCGTGGATGAGCTCGCCGAGCTCGTCGCGCCCCGGCTCGAGGTGCGTGCGCGCCCCGGCCTCCCCCTCGGAGAGGCGCCGCGCCGTCGCGACGAGCACCCGGAGCCTGCGGACCAGCAGGAGCTCGCCGGCCACGACCGCCACCGCCATCGAGAAGAGGGCCGCCGCGGCGAACCCGATCAGGCTGAGCGCCATGACCCTGTTCACCGGCTGGAGCACGCTCTCGATGGGGAGCGCGGCCACGACCTGGAGGACCGGCCCCCCCGTGAAGTCGCTGACGACCTGCAGCGCGTGGATGCGCTGGTCGCCGTCCACGCCGACGAGGTCGAGCGGCCTGTCGGCGAGCGCCAGCGCCTGGAGCGGTCCCGGGGGGAACGGCTGGCCGACCCGCTCCGGGTGGCCGCGCGAGGTGATGACGACCCCGCGCCGGTCCAGCACCACGACCGAGGCCTCCGGGGGGAGCGCCAGGGCGTCCAGGCGCCGCTGCAGGTAGGTCACGTCGAGCGACGCGAAGGCGACCGCCCGGAGCGCGCCGTCCGGTCCGATGACGGCCTGGCCGAAGCCCACCGAGGCGCTGCCCACGATGCGCGAGACGACGAGCTCCCCCGAGCCGAAGTCCCCGGTCCGGACGGCCTGCTGGAAGAAGCGCCGATCCGCCAGGTCGACCGGCCCGCGCAGGGGCGCCGCGCTGCAGAAGACCCGGCCGCTGGGGTCGAGGGCTCCGATGTTGAGGTGGACCGGGTCCTTCTCCAGCAGGGGCGCCACCTGCCGGCTGCAGGCCGGATCGTTGGCGACCACGTAGCGCATCCGCGACACCGCCAGCAGCAGGCCGCGGGCCCCGTCGACCGGGCGGCGGTGGAGCTCCGCGACGAGCTGCGCCAGCTGCTGGGCCTCCGCCCTGGCGTCGATCACCAGCAGGCGGCGGTGTTCACCCAGGGCATAGCCGAAGACCGCCAGCGCCGGCGCGAGGGCGACGGCGATGAGGGCGAGCAACCTGACGCGAAGGCTGGAGAACACGCGGTACGACCCCCCGGGCAGCGCGGTACCCTACCGCTCCCGGGCGGCTCAGTCCTTCTTGTCCGCCCGCCCGCCCGGGATGACGCCGAAGACGGGGCGCGGGCGCGCCGGGGTCGGCGCCGGGGCCGAGGCTGGCGCCGGAGCTGGCGTGGGAGGGGACTCCGGGGCGGGCGCGGGTGCGGGCGCCGGAGCGGGCGAGGTCACCGGCTCGCCCCCCGCCGACATCCCGCCCTCCACCACCCCGAACCTGGGGCGCTTCTTCGGCGGCGCCACCAGCACGCCGGCCATGACGGCGGCCCAGGGAATGGCGCAGTCGTTGCGGCGGCCGCGGAAGGTCAGGTTGGTCCGGACGCCCCACTCGTCGAGCATCACCTCGGGGCAGTCGCGCCCCACCACCAGGTTGAGCCGCACCAGCTCCTCGCCGTGCAGGAAGTCGGGCAGCTCCGCCCCGGCCGTGCCCGGCGCGATGATGAGGAACTCGATGTGCTCGGCGGCGCGGCAGGCGGCCAGCATGGCGTCGTGGCGCCGCTGCAGGGCGTAGAGCTCGAGCGCCCCCTCGGACCAGCCCGGGCAGGTGGGCGGGCAGTCGCCTTCGGGTGGGTGGTCGTGGCGGGTCACCGGCCTCCTCTACCACGACCCTGGGGACGCCCTGGGGTCCGTCGGTGTGGTACACCTCCCCCGCACCGGGCGGGTGGCGGAACTGGCAGACGCGCGGGCCTTAGGAGCCCGTGCCGAAAGGCGTGAGGGTTCGACCCCCTCCCCGCCCAAATCCGCTTGACCCGGCCCGCCCGAACACCTATCCGTACCGCCCCTCCCCGACCGGGGCCGAAGACCCGAAAGAACGCATGAAGATCAACGTCGAGACCACCTCCCCCGTCGAGCGCAAGCTCTCCATCGAGATCCCCCCCGAGCGCGTCCACCAGGAGCTCGAGAAGGCCTACGTCCAGATGGGCCGCCGGGTGAAGCTCAAGGGCTTCCGCCCCGGCCACGTGCCGCGCGGCGTCCTGGAGCGGAACTTCAAGGCCGAGGTGGAGCGCGAGGTGGTGGAGAAGCTGGTCCAGTCCACCTTCGCCGAGGCCGCCCAGGACAAGGGCGTGGAGCCGGTGGCGCCGCCGTCGGTGTCGCTCGACGGCGCGCTCGCGGCCGGCCAGGCGTTCAGGTACTCCGCCACCGTGGAGGTCAAGCCGGTGGTGGTGCCGAAGGACTACCGGGGGCTGAGCGTGACCCGGCGGACCCCGGTGGTGGGCGACGCCGAGGTGGACGCCGAGCTCGCCAAGCTCCAGGAGTCCTACGCCAAGCTGGTCGACGTGGAGGGGCGCGACGTGGCCCAGGAGGGCGACTACGCCCTCATCGACCACGAGGGGACCATCGACGGGCTGCCCTTCGAGGGCGGCAAGGCCGAGGGCGTCACCGTGCGGGCGGCCCAGGGCAAGGTGGAGGAGGGCTTCCTCCCCGCGCTGGTGGGCAAGAAGATCGGCGAGACGGCGGAGTTCGAGGAGCCGTTCGCGGCCGACCACCGGAACGAGCGGCTGCGCGGCAAGGTCACCCACATGAAGGTGGTGCTGCGCGGGCTCAAGGTGAAGGTGCCGGCCCCGCTGGACGACTCGCTGGCCGCGTCGGTCGGCATCGAGGGGATCGAGACGCTGGAGGGGCTCAAGGCGCGCATCCGCGCCGACCTCACCAAGCGCGAGACGAGCAAGGCCGAGGGCGAGCTCAAGGACGCCCTCCTCAAGGCCGCCCTGGAGAAGAACGGCTTCGAGGTGCCCCCCAGCATGGTGGAGCGGGCCATCGACCAGATGCTGGAGGGGACGGTGGAGCGCTTCGCCCGCATGGGCGTCGACGTGCGCCAGCTCGACCTCGACGTGGCCCGGCTGCGCGGCGACCTGCGCGAGCAGGCGCTGCTGCAGGTGCGCGGCGCCATCCTGCTCGAGGCGGTGGCGGCGGCCGAGAAGCTCGAGGTCACCGAGGAGGACCTGCAGGCCGAGCTGGCCCGGGTCGCCCTGGAGCTCGGGCTGCCGCTCCAGAAGGCCCAGCAGCAGATGCGCGGCAAGGACGCCCGCGCCGCGCTAGAGAACCGGGTGCGCGAGGACAAGGCGCTGGCGCTCCTGACCCAGGCGGCGATCATCCAGAACCAGTAGGATCCCCTTCAGGTCCAGGGCCACCGGGCCGAAGCACCAGACGAGGGAAGAGACCGATGCCCTACATCCCGATGCCGTTCGTGGTGGAGCAGACCCACCGGGGCGAGCGCAGCTACGACATCTACAGCCGGCTCCTCAAGGATCGAATCGTCTTCCTGGGCACGCCGGTGGACGACGACGTGGCCAACGTCATCATCGCCCAGCTCCTCTTCCTCGAGTCGGAGGACCCGGACAAGGACATCAGCCTCTACATCAACAGCCCGGGCGGGGTGGTCTCGGCCGGCATGGCCATCTACGACACGATGCAGTACGTGAAGCCGCAGGTGTCGACCATCTGCCTGGGCCAGGCGGCCTCCATGGGCGCCTTCCTGCTGGGCGGCGGCGCGCCCGGCAAGCGCTTCGCGCTGCCCAACGCCCGGGTCATGATCCACCAGCCCTCCGGCGGCGCCGGCGGGCAGGCCACCGACATCGAGATCGCGGCCCGCCAGATCCTCCTGCTCAAGAAGCGGCTCAACGAGATCCTGGCGAAGAACTGCAAGCAGCCGCTCGAGCGCGTCGAGAAGGACGTGGAGCGCGACTACTGGATGAGCGCGGCGGAGTCCAGGGAGTACGGCCTCATCGACGAGGTCATCGCCTCGAAGAAGGCGCCGGACAAGAAGCCGGCTTAGGATGTGAGGGCGCCCCGCCGCGGGCGCGCCAGGAGGCGTCGTGGAGAAGCGTGAGAGCCTGAGCTGCAGCTTCTGCGGGAAGTCGCAGAAGGAGGTCAAGAAGCTCATCGCCGGGCCGACCGTCTACATCTGCGACGAGTGCATCGGGCTGTGCAACGACATCATCGCCGAGGAGATCGCCGGCGAGGAGAAGAAGGACCAGAAGCTCCGGGTCCCGCGCCCCTCCGAGATCAAGGCCATCCTCGACGAGTACGTCATCGGCCAGGAGCGGGCCAAGAAGACGCTGGCCGTGGCGGTGCACAACCACTACAAGCGGATCGAGAGCCGCGTCGCCATCGACGACGTGGAGCTGCAGAAGTCCAACATCCTGCTGCTCGGCCCGACCGGCTCCGGCAAGACGCTGCTGGCCCAGACGCTGGCCAAGATCCTCAACGTCCCCTTCACCATCGCCGACGCCACCACCCTCACCGAGGCGGGCTACGTCGGCGAGGACGTGGAGAACATCATCGTCAACCTGCTGCAGGCCGCCGACCACGACATCGAGCGGGCCCAGAAGGGGATCGTCTACATCGACGAGATCGACAAGATCGCCCGCAAGAGCGAGAACCCCTCCATCACCCGCGACGTCTCCGGCGAGGGGGTGCAGCAGGCGCTCCTCAAGATCATCGAGGGCACCGTCGCCAACGTGCCGCCCAAGGGCGGGCGCAAGCACCCGCAGCAGGAGTTCCTGCAGGTCGACACCACCAACATCCTCTTCATCTGCGGCGGCGCCTTCTGCGGCCTGGAGTCGATCGTGGAGCAGCGGGTGGGCGGGCGCAGCCTGGGCTTCGGCGCGGACGTGACCAGCCGCACCGAGAAGAACATCGGCGAGCTGCTCGGGCTGGTGGAGCCGGACGACCTGCTCAAGTTCGGGCTCATCCCCGAGTTCGTGGGGCGCCTGCCGGTGGTCACCAGCCTGGAGGAGCTCGACGAGGCCAGCCTGGTGGACATCCTCACCAAGCCCAAGAACGCCCTGGTGAAGCAGTACCGGCGGCTCCTGGAGATGGACGGGGTGAACCTCAAGTTCACGGAGGGCGCGCTCCAGGCCATCGCCCGGGCCGCCCAGAAGAACCGGGCCGGCGCCCGCGGCCTGCGCGCCATCCTGGAGCAGGCCATGCTCGACATCATGTACGACGTGCCGAGCCGGCGGAACGTGGCCGAGATCGTGATCTCCGAGGAGGTCATCGACAAGGGCGAGCCGCCGCTGGTGGTCATGCAGGAGCAGGCCGAGAGCGCCTGACGCGCCGCCCGCCGCCGCTCACCCGGCGTGCACGTACCTGAACCAGGCGAGCCGGTCCACGAAGGCGTCGCCGGTGGGCACGTTCCAGCGCGGCGGCTCGGCCACCCAGCGGGCGTCGAGGGCGTCGGCCAGCCGCACCGCGTCCGCCAGCGAGCGGGAGCGCAGCGCGGCGGCCCCCTCCTCGGTGAGGCCGGGGTCCTCCAGCGCCGGCCAGGGATCGCGCCCGGCGGCCGCCTCCAGCAGGGCCGCCGCGTCGAGCGTGAGCGGCTCCGGATCCGCCGGCTCGCCCTCGAGGTGGCGCCACAGGCCGTCGCGCCAGCCCAGCCGGTAGAGCGGCACGAAGGCCTCGCCCCGGTCGGCCAGGAACTCCACCGCGGCCAGGAGGAACTCCACCTCGGCCGCGGTGGCGTGCCAGGGCAGCGAGAGCCGCACCCAGCCCGGCTTGAGGGCCAGCACGCCGGCGCCGATGGCCCGGCGGTACTCGGCGCTGGTCTCCGGCCCGATGCCGAGCAGCCGGTGGCCGTAGGGGCCGGCGCAGGCGCAGCCGGCCCGGTTCTGGATGCCGAAGAGCTGGTCCAGCAGCGCCGAGGCGAGGTCGTGGTGCAGGCCGGCCACGTTGAAGGAGAGGATGGGGAGGCGCGGGCCGGGCGGGCCGTAGACCGTCAGGCGCGGGTGGCGCGCCAGCCGGGCCGCCGCGGCCTCGCCCAGGGCGAGCTCGTGGGCCAGGATCCGCTCGGCCCCGGCCCCCTCCTTGACCAGGAAGGCGAGCGCGGCGCGCACGTCGCCCAGGATGTCCGGGGTGCCGCCCTCCTCCCGCTCGGCCAGGTGGCCGGTGTAGTCCACGCTGCCCCGGTCGAAGCCCGCCACGTAGTCCACCGTGCCGCCGCCCGGGCGCTCCGGCACGGCGGAGCGGAAGAGGTCGCGGTGGGCCACCAGCACGCCCGAGCCCTCGCAGCCGCCCAGGAACTTGTGGGTGGAGACGAAGATGGCGTCGAGCCGCTCGGCCGGGTCGGCCGGGTGCATGTCGATGGGCAGGTAGGGGCCGGCCGCCGCGTAGTCGGCGCAGGCCAGGAAGCCGTGGGCGTGGAGGACGCGCGCCACCGCCCGCACGTCGGTGAGGGCGCCCGTCACGTTCGAGCCGGCCGAGAAGGTGCCCACCTTGAGCGGCCGCCCGCCCAGGGCGCGCGCCTTGGCGTCCAGGTCGGCGAGATCGAGCCGGCCGTCGGGCCCCAGCGCCACCTCCACCACCTCGGCCACCGACTCCAGCCAGGGCAGCTCGTTGGAGTGGTGCTCGTAGGGCGAGACCAGCACGGCCGGCCGCTCGGCCGGCGGGATGTGGCGCGCCAGGCGGTAGCGCCGCTCCAGCGGCTCGGAGATGCGCAGCCCCAGCAGCCCCACCAGCTTGTTGACCGCGGCGGTGGCGCCGCTGCCGGTGAAGAGCACCACGTCGTCGGCGGAGGCGTGGACGGCCCGGGCCACGGTGCGGCGCGCCTCCTCGCGGAGCCGCGTCATGACCCGCCCGGTGGTGGAGATGGAGGTGTGGGTGTTGGCGTACAGCGGGCGCACCGCCGCCACGGCCCGCTCCACGAAGTCGAGGGCCCGGCCGGTGGCGGTCTGGTCGGCGTAGGTGACCAGCCGGCGGCCGAAGGGCGTGGTGACGGCGGTGCGGCGGCCGATCTCGGCGCGGCGCAGGAGGGCGGCGACCTCGTCGAAGCCGGGCATGGCGCGTTGTACCGTCCGGGGCGGGCCGTCACAAGCGCCACCCGGGGGGCGCTATCGGCCCACCGCGGCCCCACACCGCGTCCGGTTCGGTGTTAGATCAGCGCCCGGGCCGCACCGTGCGCGGCGCTCAAGGAGGTCCCGTGTCGCTCTTCTCGCGTGACGACGCCAGGCCGGGGAGGAAGCCGCGCAGCCTGCCGCTCCTGCCGCTGCGCGACATCATCGTCTTCCCGCACATGGTGGTGCCGCTCTTCGTGGGCCGCCAGAAGTCGATCGCCGCGCTCGAGGAGGCCATGGCCGGCGACAAGGCCATCCTCCTGTGCGCCCAGCGGAAGGCCAAGACCAACGATCCCGTGGCCGATGACATCTTCCCGGTGGGGACCATCGGCACCATCATCCAGCTCCTCAAGCTGCCCGACGGCACCGTCAAGGTGCTGGTGGAGGGCCGGCAGCGGGCCCGGGTGCGCCGCTTCGTGGACGCCGAGAAGTACCTGCTCGTCGAGGCCGACGAGCTGGACGAGGCGGTGGACGAGGCGCAGCGGGTCGAGCTGGAGGCGCTCATGCGCTCCGTCCAGTCCACCTTCGAGGCCTACGTCAAGCTCAACAAGCGCATCCCGCCGGAGATGCTCCAGTCGGTGGCGGCCATCGACGATCCGTCGCGCCTGGCCGACACCATCGTGGCCCACCTGTCGCTCAAGCTGAACGACAAGCAGGGCATCCTGGAGACCGACTCGCCGGCCAGGCGCCTGGAGAAGCTGCACGAGCTCATGCAGGGCGAGATCGAGATCCTGCAGGTGGAGAAGAAGATCCGGACGCGAGTCAAGAAGCAGATGGAGAAGACGCAGAAGGAGTACTACCTCAACGAGCAGATGCAGGCGATCCAGAAGGAGCTCGGGGAGCGCGACGAGTTCAAGAGCGAGCTGCAGGAGCTCGAGGAGAAGATCAAGGCCAAGAGCCTCTCCAAGGAGGCCGCCCTCAAGGCGCGCAAGGAGCTCAAGAAGCTGAAGATGATGAGCCCCATGAGCGCCGAGGCCACCGTGGTCCGGAACTACGTCGACTGGATCATCTCGCTGCCCTGGGGCGAGTACACCGAGGACAAGCTGGAGATCGTGGAGGCCGAGCGGATCCTCGACGAGGACCACTACGGCCTCAAGAAGGCCAAGGACCGCATCCTCGAGTACCTGGCCGTGCAGAAGCTGGTGGACCGGGTGCGCGGCCCCATCCTCTGCTTCGTCGGGCCGCCCGGCGTGGGCAAGACCTCGCTGGCCCGCTCCATCGCCCGCTCCATGGACCGCCGCTTCGTGCGCATCAGCCTGGGCGGCGTGCGCGACGAGGCCGAGATCCGCGGCCACCGGCGCACCTACATCGGCGCGCTGCCGGGCAAGATCGTGCAGTCGCTCAAGAAGGCGGGCACCGGCAACCCGGTCTTCCTGCTCGACGAGGTGGACAAGATGTCCACCGACTTCCGCGGCGACCCCTCGGCGGCCCTGCTGGAGGTGCTCGACCCCGAGCAGAACGCCACCTTCGTGGATCACTACCTGGACCTGGACTACGACCTCTCCAAGGTGATGTTCATCTGCACCGCCAACACCATGGGCGGCATCCCCCTGCCGCTGCAGGACCGGCTGGAGGTCATCCGCATCGCCGGCTACACCGACCTGGAGAAGCTCTCCATCGCGGTGCGCTACCTCATCCCCAAGCAGCAGGAGCTGAACGGCCTGCAGGGCGTCAAGGTCGACTTCCGCCGCGGGGCGCTGCGCCTCCTCATCGACCGCTACACCAAGGAGGCCGGGGTGCGCGCCCTGGAGCGCGAGATCGCCAGCGTCTTCCGCAAGCTCGCCAAGGACGTGCTCAAGAAGGGGCCGGAGCGGCGCGAGCAGGGCTACGTGGTGACCGAGAAGGTGGTGCAGCGGCTGCTGGGCCCGCCGCGCCACCGCCACGGCACGGCCGAGGAGGAGGACCGGGTGGGGCTCACCACCGGGCTGGCCTGGACCGAGCTCGGCGGCGAGCTGCTCACGGTGGAGGCCACCGTCATGCCGGGCAAGGGCAAGCTCACCATCACCGGCAAGCTGGGCGACGTCATGCAGGAGTCGGCGCAGGCCGCCATGAGCTACGTGCGCAGCCGGGCCGAGCTGCTCGGGCTGGAGAAGCGCTTCCTGGAGTCGATCGACATCCACGTCCACGTGCCGGAGGGGGCCATCCCCAAGGACGGCCCGTCGGCGGGCGTCACCATGGCCACCACGCTGGTCTCGGCGCTGTGCAAGATCCCGGTCCGCAAGGACGTGGCCATGACCGGCGAGATCACGCTGCGCGGCCGGGTGCTCCCCATCGGCGGCCTGAAGGAGAAGGTGCTGGCGGCCCACCGCGGCGGCATCACCCGGGTGCTCATCCCGCGCGAGAACGAGAAGGACATCCGCGACATCCCGCGGAGGGTGCGGGACCGCATGGAGCTCGTCCTGGTGGACTCGGCCGACGACGTGCTGCGCGCCGCGCTGCGGCTGGAGCACCCGGAGGAGTTCCTGCGCGGCCCGGGGCCGGCCCGCGCCGTTGCGCCGGCGCCGCCGGAGGCGGCCTCGCCGGCGTGACCGGGTCGAAGCGCTAGGGCAGGGGAGGCAGGCGCCCGTAGTAGCGGTGCGCCCCCCGCGCGCTCGGGAGCGGCGTGAGCCCCAGCCGCGCCAGGTCCCAGCCCGGCGCGCCGTCCTTCACCACCACCCAGCGCCGCGCCACCCGGCGGGCCGCCGCCAGCGC
>JAJYAW010000554.1 GCA_021779335.1 Myxococcales bacterium
GGCGCGGCCTCGAAGGCCGGCCCCTCGGCGCGCTGGCGGCACGAGGTGTAGCCGGTGGCCGGGGCCGCGGCGTGCGCCGGGGCGGGCCGCAGGGCGGCCGTCAGGCCGGCGGCGAGGGCGAGGGTGAGGGCGGCGCGGCGCACGGCTACTCGACCTCCTGGAGGACCGACTTGAAGTCGCGGTCCAGCTGCTCCAGCTCGACGGCCTTCTGCTGGGACAGCTGCTGGATCCGGTCGAGCCGCTCCCGCTTGCGCGACCACGCCACGTCGATGATGCCCACGTCGGCCTTGAGCACCAGCCGGTAGAACTGGGCCCGCACGGCGCTGAAGGAGCGGAAGGCGATGCGGCCGATGACCTCGCGGGAGTCGCCGACCAGCGCCTCGAGGGCGGCCTGCTGCTCGGTCAGCCGGTCGCGCTCGGCCGCGACGCGGGCCTGGAGGGCCTGGGCGCGCGCGCGGGCCTGGACGGCGAACTGCTCCTTGAGCTCGAGGGCGCGCTGCCCGGTGCGCCCCAGCCGGTCCTGCAGCGCCTCGCCGCGGGCCAGGTCGGCCTGGGTGCCGGCGCCCAGGAGCGGGCGGGCCGCGGCGATGAGGGTGCGCTCCTGGGCCAGCAGCTCGCGGTACTCCTTGCGCAGCGCCGCCTCGCCGCCCAGGCCGTCGACGCCGCGGGCGGCGTCGCGCGCCTCCGCCACGTCGCGCCCCAGGGCCCGCAGGTCGGCCTGGTAGCCGGTCACGGTGGCCCGCTGCTGGCGCAGCTCCTCGGAGAACTCGCTGCGGCCGGAGTCGTCGGAGGCGATCTCCATGCGGTGCTGCTCCAGCCAGGCCTCGGTGGCGGCGATGGCGGCCGCGCTGGACTCCACCTGGTAGCCGAGCTGGAAGGTGGACCGCTCCACCTGGTCGAGCCGCCGCGCCATGCGCTGCTGGCGCGCCTCCACCTCGCCGGTGGTGCGGGGCAGCGCCTCGAGCCGCCCCTGCAGCGCCAGCCGCTCGGCGTGGACCCGCTCCAGCTCGGCGCGGGGCCCGGACGGCAGGGCGTCCCTGGAGGCGGCCACCGCCAGCGAGGCGACCTCGCCCTCCAGCCGGGTGACGGCGTTCTCGACGGCCTCGGCGCTGGCCCAGCCGGTCTTGAGGAGCGGCGCGGCGTCCAGGCCGCCGGCGCGGGACAGGAGCGTCTGGACCCGGACGGCCGCGGCGTTGGCGTCGTCCACGTCGCGCCGGCCGTTCTCCAGCGAGGCCACCAGGTCGAGGGCGCCGCCCACGTCCCTCTGGGCGGTGGCCCACTTGACGGCCATGGCGGGCAGCACCGAGGCGACGTCGAAGGCCTTGCCCTGCCGCCCGATGAGCTCGTCGAAGTAGCGGATGGGGTTCTCGTGCATCGTCAGGACGGCGTCGATCTCGTCGCGCACCGGCGCGTAGGCGTTGATGACCTTGTTGAAGGACTCGGTGGCGTCGGCGTAGTGGCCCAGCCGCAGGTTGAGGTGGCCCTCCAGGATGGTGGCCTCGGGCGCCAGCTGCGACTCGGGCGCCAGGTCCACGATCATGCCGGCGGTGGCCAGCGCCTGCTCGTAGGCCTTGGCGCGCACGAAGCCCCAGGCGATCTCGTAGAGCGCCTCGTTGAAGCGGGGCGAGTCGCGCGGCACGAGCTGGTAGCGGTCGAGCGAGTCGGCCCACCGGCCCTGCTCGGCGTAGACGCGCCCCAGGGCCAGCGCGCAGAGCTCGCGGATCTCCACCTGCTTCTGGTCCTTGCCCTCCAGCGTGATGCAGCGCTCGAACCTCGCGGCGGCCTGGTCGAGGGCGCCCGCCTCCACCTGGAGCGCGCCCAGGAAGTAGGCGGCCGCCACGTGGTAGGGCGGGGCCACGGCGGCGAAGGCCTGGCTGGCCCGCTCCAGCCGCTCGGCCGGACGCAGGTCGGGGCGGAAGTAGGTGGCCTTGGCGATGAGGTAGCCGACCTCGGGCGGCACGCCGCGCGGGAAGGCGGCCTGGGCCTCGGCGGCCAGGGCGTCCACCCCGTCGAAGCGGCGCAGCTTGACGCGGCAGTCGAGGGCGCCGGCGATGGCGGCCCCGCGGGCGGGGGTCGGGCCCAGGGCCAGCAGGGCGTCGTACTGGGTGAGCGCGCTGCCGCAGGCGCCCTGGTGGCGCAGGGCGTCGCCCAGGTAGGCCAGCGCCTGCGGGTACTCGGGGCCGGCGCGGAACTCGGGCTGCTCCACCGCGTCGTAGAGCAGCACGGCGGCGTGCATCCAGTCGCCCAGCAGGAACTGGGTCTCGCCCTCGGAGTACTTGCGGTGGGCGCGGCTGGCCAGCGACTCGTCCGGCCGGCCGTAGGTCCGCTCCACGAAGAGGAGCCGCTCCTCGATGGAGGTGGCCTCCCGCTCCGCGTCGTCCAGGCGGGCGGCGGCCGCCGGCCACGGCGCGAGGAGCGCCGCGGCGAGCGCGAGCGCGGCGGCGCCTGCCCGACCGCGGATCACTTCCTGGCGCCTTCCGCCGCGGCCCCGGGCGCGGCGCTCCGCTGGGTGGGCTCCTCCCGCTGCACGTCGACGTCGTAGCGCACCGCGGGGCGGTCCTTGAGCTCGGCGGTCAGGC
>JAJYAW010000056.1 GCA_021779335.1 Myxococcales bacterium
CCGCGACCCGGCGCCGGTCGCGCCCCCGCCCGCGGCGGCCGCCGGGCGCATCAGTGGACCGCGACCTGCTCGTGCAGCTCCCTGGCCAGCTCCTCGGCGGAGGCGAAGCCGTCGATGCGGACCCAGCGGTGGCCCGGGGAGGTCCGGATGAAGGTCACGGGGGTGTGATCCATCTTGTCGCCGCGGTAGGCGGCGAAGGCCCGCTGGACCGCGATGCTGTCCTGGGCCGCGCCGGTGTAGAGCCGCCACTCCCGGCCGGCGTGGAACCTCCGGGCGTACGCGGCCAGGCGGGCCGGGGTGTCCTGCTCCGGGTCGATCGAGATCGAGACCAGGCGCACCCGGTCCGCCTGGTCTCCCAGCTGCGCCTGCAGCCGGGTGAAGGTCTGGCTCATGACCGGGCAGATGGTGGTGCAGGTGGTGAAGATGAAGTCGAGGACCACCGGCCGGTCGCCCCCGAGCGCCTGGGCCAGCGTCACCGCCCGGCCGTCGTCGCGCACCAGCCCCACCTCGGGCAGCGCGTAGTCGGCGGTCGTGCGGGTGGCGTGCTCGAGGTGGCTCATGGTCTGGTGGCACCTGGCGTGTGGGTCGGACATGCCGGGCATGCCGGCCATGTCCTCCGCGCGGGCGGCGGACGGGGCCAGGGACAGGAGGCCGGCGGCCATCAGCGCCAGCCCGGGGTGGCATGCCTTCGTGGTGGCTCTCATGTGGACGTCTCCTCTCGCCGCGTGGGCGTGGTGAAGGGGCGGCGCTCCAGGCGGGCGCCGTGGGCCGCCCCGGGTCAGCTCTGGTCGGGGGCCGGCCGCGCGAAGCGTGCCGCGTCGAGCTGCGGGTTCAGGGTCACGTGCTCCACCTGGATCTTCTCGGAGCCGGCCACCCCCTCGACGGTCGTCTCGAGGAGGAAGGGCACCTTCACCCCGGCCACCGTCCGGTAGTCGCGCAGCAGCGTCCAGGTCGTCCGGAGCTTGCCGTCCATGCGGCGCGTCCCGTCCACCTTGACGTCCAGGAAGGTCCGGGTGTCCACCCAGACGTGGCGGACCTTGCCCGCGCTGCTGGTGACCTTGAGCCGGTAGGCGTCGCGCCCCTCCACCGGCTCGGTCCCCTCCAGCTCGACCCGGCCGCCCTTGGACGCGGCGTCGATGAGCGGGCCGTCGAGATCCGCCTGCTCGGAGGCCAGCCGCAGCTCGTCGGGGCTGAACGGCTCCACCTCCCGGCGGCCGAGGAAGGGGCGCAGCTTCCAGCCGGCGGCCCCGTCGAAGACCTGCACGGCCGTCTGGCCCTGGAAGCGGATCTCCAGCCGCGTCTTGCGCGGACGGGCCAGCTCGAGGACGAACGGCAGCCGGACCGGCCTGGGCGCGTCGGCCTCGCGCCCCTTGGCCAGGGCCACCCGGGCCTCGGCCCTGAGCTCGCGGGTCGGCTTGAGCATGGAGAGCGCCAGCTTGGCCTGGTCCCGCGGCGTCCCGGCCTCGAGCTGGCCGGACATCGACATGGACTGGACGGCGCGCCAGGCCGCCAGCCCGCCCCGCGCGTCGGCGTTCTTCTCGGCGATGGGCGCGGCGGCGCGCTCGGCCGGGTTGGCCCAGTGGCAGCCGGAGAGGGCGGCCCCCACCGCCACCGCCAACGCCGCGAGCCCCGCGAGGGAAGGTCGCTTCGAGTCGCTCTTCACCATGGTGTCACTCCTGGCTCGCGCCGCCGTCGGGCGGTGCGACGCCTCCGCTGCCTCACTCCACCACCAGGCCGGCGGCGCGGAAGTTCCCGATCACCAGCGTCACCCGGCCCCCGCGCTTCACCAGCCCGCCCGGATTGCCGAAGATGACGAAGTAGCTCCGGTTGGCCTCGAGCGGCGCCACCTGGCGCAGCTCGCCGATGTTCTCCATGGCCGGGACCGCCAGGGCCGTCTGCGTCGCCTCGTCGATGAGGTAAGGCCGGGCCCGGCGATCCGTCAGTGCCGCGGCCCTCCCGGGATCCACGACCCGGTAGTCGAACCGGAGCATGAAGCCCGAGGAGACCCGGTGGACGCCGACGATGTCGACGCCCCAGTTCCGCTCGAAGTACTCGCCGTGGCGCTCGTGCCAGCTCGCGGCGGTCTCCCGCCCGGTCATGGCCACGGCGGTGGGCACCGCGGCGCCGCTCGCGAGCAGGGACGCGAGCAGCGTGGTGGAGAGCGTCCTTCTCGGCGTCCAGTCCATCCCGGACCTTCCCCTGGCCTGGCCAGGTCGCGGCAGGACCTCCGGTCCCGGTCCGCGCAAGCCCCCTCCGCGCCGGGCCGCCAGCTCGTCGGCCGCGGCGTGGAGGGGGTGTGCCGCGGGGCCGCGCCGGGGTGGTGAGACCATCCCCGGCCGGCGTCCGCGGTCCAGCGGTGCTCCGGCCCTGGCTAGAGGCCCGTGCCGGTCAGGCTCACCGTCCCCGTCATGGCCGGGGCCGTCCCGGAGACGGTCAAGGTCGCGGACTTCGCCCCCCGCGAGGTGGGGTGGAAGTTCACGATGATGGTGCAGGTCGCCCCTGCGGCCAGCGTGGCCGGACAGTTGTTGGTCTGGCTGAACTGGGCCGCGTTGGGGCCGGCGAAGCGGAAGCCGGTGATGGTCAACGTCCCGGTGCCGGTGTTGAGCAGCGCCACGTCCTGGGGCGTGGTGGTGCCGACCGTCTGCGTGCCGAAGGCGATGGTGGTCGGGTTCAGGTTGATGGCGGGGACGAGCACCGTCCCGGTGAGCGTGCCCGACTGGATGGTGCCCGGCGCGGCGAGGCGGAAGGTGAGCAGGGCCGACTTCGTGATCGGGGTCGCGCTGGTCGGGGTGAAGGTGACCGTCGCCGTGCAGCTCGCGCCCACGGCCAGGGTGGCCGGGCAGTTGTTGGTCTGCGCGAACTGGAGGGGGTTGGCCCCCGTCAGGGCCGGCGGTCCGTTGAGCACGGCGATGCCCGGCCCGACGTTGGTGACGGTGATGGTCTGCGGCGCCGAGGTGACGCGCAGGAGCGTGCCGAACAGGGCCGGGTCGGGGGTGAAGGCCAGGTTGGGGGCCAGCACGGTCCCCGTCAACGCCAGGGTGGCGGAGGTGCCGGGCGCCGCGACGGCCACGGTGACGAAGGCCGACTTGACGACCGGGTTCGGGGCGGTGGGCGCGAAGGTGACCGTCAGCGTGCAGCTCGCGCCGGCCGCCAGCGACGCCGGGCAGTCGTTGATCTGCGAGAACTGGCCCGCGTTGGCGCCGCCCAGGGTGATGCCGCTGATGCGCAGCGCCGCGGCGCCGGTGTTGAGGAACGTCGCCTGGCCGGTGGCGGTGTGGTTGAGCGAGGCCGCCAGGTCGAGCGAGCCCGGGACGAGGGCGTCGGTGCGGGCGTAGCCGCCGAAGGCCGCGCCGGTGACCGGGTTGGCCCCGTAGAGCGGCCCGTACTTCAGGTTGACGTAGTTGTTGCCCTCGTCGAGGGTGGCCGCGACCTGCATGTTCTTCACGCTGTACGGGTTGAGCACGCCGGGGAGCTCCGGGGCCACGCGCGAGCCGTTGCAGTACTGGGCGGCCAGGTTCGGGTTCGCGGCGGTGTTCTGGGCGCCCTGGTAGCCGGCGATGCTGGTGATCTCCGAGGACCTGGGGGCGAGCCTGACCGGGCCGGGGGCGGGGCTGGTGTCGCCGAGGACGCCGAGGTCCCAGTAGGTGGCGCCGGCGACGCACTGGCCGGTGGCCGACTGGTCGGGCAGCACGGTGCAGGCGGCCGTGGTGGCCGTCGCCGCGTTGTTCCCGGCGCAGATCCGGCCGTCACCCGAGTAGTAGAAGGACCGGTTCTGCCAGAGGATGTCGTTCGCCAGGATCGGCTGGGAGACGGCGTTGGCCGTCCGGAGGGCCGGCGTGGCCAGCTGGCCGAGCAGCGCCGTGCTGGTGGGCTCCGAGACCAGGCCCGCGGGGCTCGGGGTGCCGACGCCCGCCACGCCGGTGGTCGGCCCGGGGAGGGCCACGCCGCCGGCCAGCACCACGCCGGCGATGCCGGTGCTGTCGTTGGACGCGATGGTGTTGTCGACGATGGCCGCGTTGAGCGTGTCCGCCAGCGAGACGCCGCCGCCGGCCCACCCCGACACGTTGTCCACGATCACGTTGTTGCTGAGGGTGACCCGGTGCCACGCGGTGCGCAGGCTGCCGTTGGCGGTCACGTCGGCGCCGTTGGCCTGCTGGAGCCGGACGCCGCCGCCCTGGCCGCCCTCGGCCAGGTTCCCGCGGATCAGGTTGGAGTCGACGGTGACGTTGCCCGCCCCGAGGGAGACCGACCCGGTCACGGCCGGCTCGCCGCCCACGAAGAGGCCGCCGCCGTGCGTCGGGCCCGACTGCTGGAACGACTGGTTGAAGAGGATCTGGTTGCTGGCGATGACGCCGTCCTGGCTGAAGCCGAGGTGGCCGATGCCGCCGCCGTCCGAGCTGCTGTAGTTGCCGCAGACGTAGTTGTGGTCGACGCGGTAGCCGTCGCTGCCGCTGCAGATGGAGATGCCGCCGCCCGCGCCGCCGCCGCCGGCCGGCGCCTCGACGGTGCCGTTCCGGGTGACGGAGTTGTGGTGGATGGCCACGTTCACGTCGTAGCCGAGCCCGAGGATGGTCCCGTCGGGCGCCACGGGCAGGGCGGCCGTCCCCAGGTAGGGCACGCCCACCCGGATGCCGCCGTTGTAGGCGCCGGCGTTGCCGTAGACGCGGTTGTTGGCGATCTCCAGGCCGTGGGCCCAGCCGTTCACGTAGATGCCGCCCCCGGCGTCGCCGCCGGTGACGCTGATCCCGTCGATGCGCGACGGCGCGCAGAGGAAGTTGCTCTGCGAGCCGACCCGGGTGGGATCGCCGCAGGCCGAGGCGGGGAGGTTCTTGGCCAGCACGGTGACGCCGGCGCCCTCCTCGGAGCCGAGCACGGAGGGCTCGAGGACGACCACGCCGCCGGTGATCTCCTGGCCGGGGAGCGGGTCGACCTGCGCCGGGCCGATCTGGTTGCCGGAGACCGGGTCGATGTTGAAGAGCCCGTTGATGCGCGGCCGCCAGGCCTCGAGCTTGGAGTTGGGGTACTTGGCCGCGTTGATGACCACGGAGCCCGCGCCGACGCCCTGCAGCCGCACCGGCTTCCACATGATGACGAGCTCGTTGTAGGTGCCGGCGTCGACCATGATGAGGTCGCCCGGGCTGGCGGCGTCGATGGCGGCCTGGATGGTCAGGCCGGCGGCGGCGCCGGCGGCCGTGACGTAGGTGGGCGTGGCGCCGCCGACGTTCACGGTGACGGTGTCCACCGACGACTGGCCGGTGGCCGTCGTGATGGACAGCTCGCCGGTGGGCGTGCCGGCCGGGACCGCGACGGTGAGCGTCCCGTCCGACCAGGTCGTGGCGGCCGAAAGGTCGACGGCGCCGATGGAGAGCCGGCCCTTGGCGGCGCCGAAGCCGTAGTGGCGGGTGATGGTGCGCTGGCTGCCCAGCCCGGTGGTCGCGAACGGGCCGTTGTAGGCCGGGTTGAGCACCTGCTGGTCACCCTGGGCCGTGATGGTCAGGGTGCCGCCGGAGGCGGGGAGCCACGGCCCCACCCCGCTGCCGTCGACGCGCAGGATGGCCGGGGCCTGGTCCGGCGGGGCGCAGTCGGCCGGGTTGTAGCCCTGGGCGAAGGCGGCGACGGGGAGGACCGGGGTGTCCAGGTACGTCGTCTGCCCCGGCATGTACGGGTTCGTGTAGCAGAAGTTGCTGTAGAAGGGGTTGAAGGCGGGATCGGTGATGAGCCGCACCTTGCCGGTGAGGGGGTCGAGCGCGCCGGCCGGGTCCGGGATGGGGCCCGGATCGTTGATGCAGGTGACGAGCATGTTGGGGCCGTACCCGGAGGGCGTGGGCGGGTTCACCAGCCAGCTCGAGGGCGTCATCATGTTGTACGCGCCCCACTGGTCGCTCAGCGTGCGGCCGATCTCGAGGCCGGTGTAGTCCTTGATCGAGAC
This sequence comes from Myxococcales bacterium, assembly GCA_021779335.1. Classification (GTDB taxonomy): domain Bacteria; phylum Myxococcota; class Myxococcia; order Myxococcales; family Anaeromyxobacteraceae; genus JADKCZ01. The sequence continues at coordinate 5,930 of JAJYAW010000056.1, forward strand.
CGGGACGAACGGGACGGTGGCCTTCTCGCCGAAGTCCGGGGACACGCCGTTGAACTCGGAGCTGGCGTCGTCGAGGATGATGCCGGTGTTGTTGGAGGCCACCGGCGCCTCGGTGTAGACGAAGAAGTTGGCGCTCGACTGCATCTGGTCGTTGAGGACCACCTGCTTGCGGTCGCAGAGCGGGCGGTCCATGCCGGCGAACGGGGCGACCTGCTGGGCCTGCGGGAAGAGGCTCAGGTAGTCCGGCACGCGGTGCAGGTTCCCGACGCACGGCGGGAAGGTGGCGTTGTTCGAGGTCTGGCCGACCCCGAGGCTGCTGGTGGGGTCGCTCTGGAAGCCCGCATCGCCGGTGCCGGGGTTGTACGGGTTGGCGGCGTACTGGCCGGCGCCGATGGTGGCCTGGTCGGGGAGGATGAAGATGCTGGCCAGGGCGCCGAACTGCTGCGTCACCGGTGCGACGAAGGCGTCGCCGATGAGGATGTCCTTGTCCTCCTCCTTGACGACCTCGTAGCCAGGCGGCGTGACCGCCTCGACGACGTAGGTGGCCGGGGGCAGGCTGACCAGGGTCGGGCACTTGGTCTGGTCCGCCAGCGTGCAGGCCGGCAGCGGGTGCGCGGCGGCGTAGGCGGGGCTCGGGAAGACGTAGCGGCCGTCGTAGGGCGCGGCCTGCACCTGGTTCCAGTTGTGCCAGCCGTCGTAGCAGCGGCCCTGGTCGTTGCCGAGCGTGTAGTTGGTGAAGGGATCGACCTTGGTGTAGTCCCAGGGCGGCGGGGCGGTGGTCCCGGGGAGCTGCCCGGGGCACTGCAGGTTCACCTGCTTGCCGGCCGGGTAGGCGCCCTGCGGCGCGGGGGTCCCACCGACCGCGACGCCGCCGACCACCGCGCCCGCCGGGTAGCGCAGGCCGGTCATGAGCGCGGGCGGGACGGGCTGGTCGTTGTAGTCGGAGCCCATGAGGTACTGGCCGCCGTCGGCGCCGGAGACGGTGTTGGCGTAGTCGTCGAAGCTGGAGGTCTGGGTGGTGTCGACGAGCTGCAGGCTCGAGGTGCCGTCCGCCAGCGTCACGCGCCGGTAGAGGTTGACGGTGACCCGCGGGACGAGCGGCTCCCAGATGTTCTGCACGTTGAAGCGCTGGTCGTCGAACGGGCGGGTCGAGGCCAGGACCACCGTCCCGACGATGCCGCCGTTCTCGTTGGGCACGTAGGGCGTGCGGCCCCAGTCCACCCGGTTGCGCTGGCTGATGAAGCCCTGCAGGCCGTAGGAGAGGGCGCCGGGCCGCTCGATCCGCTCGCTCGACTGGCCGGTGGCGTAGCTGGAGGTCCACAGGTTGGTGCCGTCGGGGAAGGGCGGGCGCGGGGCCGTGTCCGGCTTCCCGCCGCCGTCCACGACGACCGACACGCCGGTCTGCTTGAAGCGGGTGGTGTCGGCCTCGGCGACGTACCAGTTGAAGAGCGGGAAGAGCTCCGACAGGATGCCGTTGCCGGTGCTGTCACTCAGCGTGACGTTGGAGGGGGCGCCGTTGCGGAACCGGACGGTGAGCGGCACGTTGGAGATGCCCGGCTCGCCCGGATCCCTGACGCCGTTGCCGTTCAGGTCCATGTAGATGTTCTGGTCGTACTGGGTGAACCAGCTCAGCTCCGGGAGGTTCCCCATGGCCACCACCGGGGTGTTGGGCGGCACGGTCACCGCCACGTTCTGGATGATCTGGTCCAGCCACTGGTCGAAGACGGCCACGTCGTAGGTGCCCGGGGCGATGCCGGTGACGGTGAAGTTGCCGTTGGGGTCGCACTCGGCCGCGCCAACCGCCGGCCCGGTCCCGCCCTGGGAGTTCACCACCACGCGGCAGGTGGTGGCCGAGAGCATCTGGAAGGAGCCGGAGTCCCACAGCGTCACGTTGGACGGCCGGGACATGTGCTGGTTGGTGACCGTGCCGGTGATGGAGGCGGTGCCGGTCAGGCCGCGGGAGGCCGCGTAGGCCGCCACGTGGGCCGGGTTGACGAAGCCGATGGTGGTGTGGGGGCCGGGCGGGCCGAACTCCTGGAAGTAGACCGGCTCGTTGATGCCGACGAAGGCGTCCTGGGCGGCCGTGCCCTCGAGCGTCTCGGTCTGCCACCACACCTCGCCGGCACCCTCGCGCGCCGCCCCGGGGTGGGCCAGGACGTCGTAGCGCGCCGGGGTCAGGTTCTTGATGAGGGCGTGCCCGGCCAGGGCGTACTTGGCGGGATCCGCGGCGGGGGTCCCGGCGTTGGGGTCGTTCGGGCAGGTGTAGACCGCGCCCACCAGGTTGCCGGACGCCGAGGTGCCGCTGCCGTTGGTGGCGGCGTTCAGGTCGTCGGGGCAGCCCGGCCGGCCGAGCAGCGCGTTCGAGAGCGGCATGTTGAAGGCGTCGTAGGTCTGCTGGCCCGCCGGGTCGCCGGTGCGACCCGCCGGATCGAAGAGGATGACGTTGAAGCCGCCGAGCGGGGGCTCCTCGGGCTCGTCCGCCCCGTTGGTCGGGAAGCTGTCCTCGTAGATGTAGATGCTCATCTGCGCGGTCGGGATGGGGCTGGACTGCAGCTTGACGGTGACGGCCGGCCAGGCGCCGCCGGCGAGCCGCCGCACCTGGGCGCCGCCCATGAGGTGGCCGGTGGCGGGCGGGGCCGCCACGGGGTTGGCGGCGTCGCCGGGCAGGACGGTGAGGAAGTAGTTCTTGGTCGGGTCCAGCACCACGTCGGTCGGCGGGGTGGCCGGCCGGGGCGGCACCGCCACGCCGCGCACCTGCTGGCCGCTGCCGCAGCTCAGCGGGCCGACGCAGCCGGTCGCCAGCACCGGCATGTGGCTCCGGTGGAAGCTGGTGCCGACCGTGCGGGTGCTCAGCGACGGGGTGGCGGTCGCCTTGGTGTCGAAGGTCAGGTCCTCCTGCAGCGTCCAGCGGTAGTCGTCCGGGAGGGCCGCGCCGGTGACGGCGTCCACCAGCGAGACCTTGAACCCCGAGGCCCCCGCGGCGGCGCCGAAGCTCACCGTCACGGTGGCCGTGTTGCTGGCGGTCCCCTGGGAGTTGGTGTCCGCGTAGGTGAAGACGCAGGCGGTGGCGCCCGGGGCGGCGGTCAGGTCGAAGGAGCCGTCCGGGTTCAGCGTCACCGCGCCGCAGCCGCTGCCCGGCGTCGCCGGACCGGCGGTGAGGGGGTAGCCCGACGGATCGGTGTCGTTGGCGAGCACGCCGGGGCGGGGCATGCTGAAGCTGGAGGCCAGGTTGCTGGTGTAGGCGTCGTTGGCGGCCGCGGGGGCTGCGCCGACGCCCGCCGCCGCGACGCTGAGCGTGACCGTGGCCGTCAGCGCGGGGTTGCCGTTGGCCACGTAGGTGAACTGATCCGGCCCCGTGTAGCCCGCGGCGGGGGTGTAGGTGAAGGTGCCGTCCGGGTTGACGAGGCCGCCGGCCAGGGTGCCGTGGGCGGGGCCCGTCCCGAGCGCCACGCTGCCGACGCCGATGTCGTTGGCCGTCACGTTGGCGGAGAAGGCCGTGTTGTAGGGGACGAGGTAGGCGTCCGGGTTGGCGGCGATCGCCACCGAGCCCGGCAGGTTGCCCGGAGCGCCGGCCACCGGCACGACGCTCAGCGCGCAGCTCACCCCCGCGGCGCAGACCGCCGCCGCGGTGGCGGTGGTGCAGGCGACCGCCGTCCCGGTCGAGTCCAGGCACGTGCCCGTGGCCAGCGTGGTGGTCTGGGCCGCGGCGTGGTCGACCAGCAGGAAGCCCTGCATGCCGCCGTCGGGCCGGTTGCCCGCGCTCAGGCTGAGCTGGCGGTCGAAGACGGCGAAGGTGCCGGGCGCGTAGGAGGCGCCGGCGGCGACTGGCCGCACCAGCACGTCGACGGTCTTGCCGGCGGTGAGGAGCACCTCGTCCTGCAGCTTGGGCCGGCCCGGAGCCGGGTTGCCGTCCTCGGCCACCAGGGACATCGGCAGCCCCACGATGGCGGGGATGTGGGTGCGGGAGCCGGCGTTGAGCAGCCGGACCAGCAGGTTGCCGGTGCTGTAGGGCGCCGCGTCGGCCAGGTCGTAGGCCGAGGCCTGGGGCGCGGTCTTGTCGAAGGACCTGCCGTTGATGAGGAAGTAGGTCGGCGCGTAGTCGACCGCCGCGGGGTAGGCCGCCCGGCAGGTGCTCGGGACGGCGACGGCGCAGGCCGGGTCGTTGCGGAAGTTCGGGTCGGTGCCGGCGGCGGCGGCGGCCGCGACGGCGGCGTTCTGCACCGGATCGATCTCGCTGAGGAGCAGCGCCACCTCGTCGTCGTAGCCCACGCCCGGGTAGGCCGTGCCGGGGGTGAAGCTGCTGGTCGTGTTGCAGGCCTCGCCGGTGGGGCACTGGGCGGCCGTCGTGCACGCGGTGGCGGTGGTCACGGAGCAGGTCCCGGTGGTCGCGGTGACCGGGGCGCTGGTCACCACCAGCACGCCGTACAGCCCCATGGGCACCTGGAGCGAGGGCATCGTGCCCGTCTCGTAGAGGTAGGTGCCGGGCTGGAGGTTGGTCCAGGTGAGCGTGACCGGGGCGCCGGGGCCGGCCGTCGTCGCCGGCGGCGCCTCCGTCCCGAAGGAGCGCACCCGCGGCCCCTGCGCGGGCGGCGTGAACGGGGCGGGGGCCGGACCGTTGCCCACGAAGGTGGTGTTGGCCTGCCCCGTGTGGGCCGGGCCGGCCATGGTGACGGGCGCGCCGAGGCCGCCGCCGAACTGGCCGAGCACGACCAGGGAGGTCGGCACCCCGGCGGGCAGGGCGTTGGTGAGGGCGATGGAGAGCGACTGGCCCGCGCTGGCGACGATGGTCGGGCCGGGCGCCCAGGCGGTCGCGCAGGCGCCGCTGGCGCAGTATCCCCACATCGGCACGGTGGTGCCGTCGGGCAGCGTGGTGCTCATCTGCTGCGCGGTGAGCGGGATGGGGGCGCCGGTGTTCGTCAGCGTGGTGCGGCGGGCGGCGCGCTTGCCGGCCTGGGGCGCCGGCGCCGCGGCGCGGCCGCCCGGGGTGCAGGAGAGGCCGAGCGCC
>JAJYAW010000555.1 GCA_021779335.1 Myxococcales bacterium
GGCCGGCGGCTGCGCCAGCGCGCCGAGGCGCTGGAGCGGGTGGTGGAGGCGCGCACGCACGAGCTGGCCGCGGCGCGCGACCAGCTCGAGGCGCGGGTGGCGGAGCGGACCGCCCAGCTGGAGCGCGAGCTGACGGAGCGGGCGCGGCTGGAGCGGACGCTGGCCGACGCCCAGCGGCTCGACGGCATCGGGCGGCTCGCCGGCGGCGTGGCGCACGACCTCAACAACCTGCTCACGGTGGTGCTGGGCTGCGCCGCCACGGCGCAGCTCCCCGACGCCACGGCCGACGAGGTGCGGGAGGATCTCGGCGAGATCCAGAAGGCGGGGCAGCGGGCCGCCGCCCTGACGCGCCAGCTGCTCGCCTTCGCGCGCCGCCAGATCCTGGCCAGCAAGCGGCTCGACCTCAACGAGGTGGTGCTCGGCGTCGGCACCATGCTGCGCCGGCTGCTCGGCGCGGACGTGGCGCTGGTCACCGCCACCGCCCCGGAGCCCTGCCCGGTGCTGGCGGATCCGGTCCAGCTCGAGCAGGTGCTGGTGAACCTGGCCGTCAACGCGCGCGACGCCATGCCGGGCGGCGGCACGCTCCGGCTGGAGACCGGCGCGGCGCGGCTGGCGCAGGACGACGGGGGCGCCCACCCGGGCGTGGCGGCCGGCGACTACGTCCGGCTCTCGGTCCGCGACACCGGCACCGGCCTGAGCGAGGAGGCCCAGCGCCACCTCTTCGAGCCGTTCTTCACCACCAAGGAGAAGGGCCGGGGCACCGGCCTGGGGCTGGCGACCTGCCACGGCATCGTCAAGCAGATGGGCGGCCACATCTGGCTCGCCAGCGCGCCAGGGCGCGGCACCACCGTGGAGATCCACCTGCCGCGCGCCGAGGGGGCCCTGGAGCCGGCGGCCGCCCCGCCCCCCGAGGACGGCGCGGCGGCGCCCGGGGGCAGCGAGCGGGTGCTGGTGGTGGAGGACGAGCCGCAGGTCCGCGCGCTGGCCGCCCGCGCGCTCTCCGAGCGGGGGTACGAGGTGCTCACCGCCGGCGACGGCGAGGAGGCGCTGCGGCTGCTCGAGCGGGGCGGCCCGCCCGTCGCGCTGCTGCTCTCCGACGTGATCATGCCCCACATGGGCGGCGTCGAGCTGGCGTCCCGGGTCGCCGTGGCGCACCCCGGCCTGGCCATCCTCTTCATGTCCGGGTACGCGGACCAGACCCGGGCGGCCGAGGGCGGGCTGCCGGAGGGGGCGCCCGTCCTCCACAAGCCGTTCACGCCGGCGGCGCTGGCGGCCAGGGTCCGCGAGGCGCTCGACGCGCGCCCCGCCCCGCCCTGAAGGTCAGGGGGTGGCGCCGGCGTCGCCGGCTCGCGAGGCGCGCACCGCCGCCTCGGCGCGGGCGCGCAGCGCGGCCGGATCGACCGGCTTCTCGAGGTAGGGGTGGCCGGCGGCCAGGAAGTCCTGCGCCTCGCGCGTGTAGGCGCCGCCCGTCAGGAAGACCAGGCGCGGCACGAGGTCGGCCGCCACCTCGGCGAGCCGCCGCGCCAGCTCCATGCCGGTGAGCTCCGGCATCATGAGGTCGCACAGGACCAGATCCCAGCGCTCGCCCGCCTCGGCGCGCGCCAGCGCCTCCCGCGCGGAGGTCAGCGTGGTCACGTCGTGCGCCCTGGCGAGGATGCGGGCCAGGCTGCGCGCCACCAGCGGCTCGTCGTCCACCACCAGCACGCGGCCGCGCGGCGGCTCGTCGGCGCGCCCGTGCTGCGGCCCGGCCTGGGTCATCGGCGGTCCCTCCCCTGCCGCCATTCTCCGCCCGAGCGGCGGGAAGATCCACCCCCGCGCCCCACGCTCCGTCGGGTGGGACATGTCCGCTCCCGCGCTCAAGGGACGTGGACTCCGGACTGGCGGTCCGCGTCCTCCCCTCCTCAAGGGACCGCGCCGGGCCCGCGTCCGGCGCTACATCCGCTCCCCTGGCATGAGCGGCGCGGACGACAGCCCCATCCTCAACCCTCGCCGCGCCTCGCGCCTCGCGGTGCGCTGCCAGGTGCGGGCCGAGGCCCGCGAGCGCTCCTTCCGGTCGGAGACCGAGGACCTCGGCCTCCACGGCTGCCAGCTCGTGGCGCCGGCGAGGCTGGAGCGGGGCACGCCCATCCGGCTCGTGCTGGCCTACCCGGGCCTGGCCGAGCCGCTCCGCGTCTCCGGGCTGGTCGCCTGGTCCGGCGCGCACGAGCCCTGGCGCCACGGCGTGGCCTTCGCGGCCGGCCACCTCGAGGCCTCGGCCCGCTGGCTGGCGCGGCTCACCACGCTCCACCCGCAGCTGGCGACCGGCCCGCGCCTGCCGGCCCTGCTCCGGCCCGACGCCCCCCTCTTCCTGGGCGAGCCGCCCCGCTTCCTGCTCGACTTCACCCCGGCGGAGCTGGCCGTGCTGCGCCAGGTCCAGGCCGGCGTCACCGTCGGTGAACTGAGACGCCGGCTGGCCGCCGGCTGGGAGCCGGCCCTGCGGGCCCTCTTCTCGCTCCTGGCCCGCCGTGCCGTGACCCTGGCGCCGGACGCCGCCGCCGCGCCCCGCGCCTGGGCCGCGCCG
>JAJYAW010000057.1 GCA_021779335.1 Myxococcales bacterium
CGCCACCCGCGGCGGGGCGCGGGTGCTGGGGCGCCGGGACATCGGCGAGCTCGCGCCGGGCCGGTGCGGCGACCTCGCCCTCTTCGACCTCTCGGCGCCGGGCTTCGCCGGCGGCGCCGTCCACGATCCGGTGGGCGCCCTGCTCCTCTGCGCCTCGCCGCAGGCGGCCTTCACGGTGGTGGCCGGCCGCGTGGTGGTGCGGGCGGGGCGCCTGGCGAGCTTCGAGCTCGAGCCCGTGCTGGAGCGGCACGAGGCGCTGGCGCGGGCGCTCGTGGAGGCGGGGCGGCGCCACCGGTAGCCGCCCGGGTGGCTTCCGGCCGCCCGGGATCGGTGTAGCCTGAAGGGCATGTCACGAGGCTCCACCCTCGCCGCGGCGCTGCTGCTGGTGGCCGCGCTGGGGGCCGCGCTGGTGGTCGCGGACGACGCGGCCGGGGGCGCCGCGTCCGACGGGCCGGTCCGGCCCATCGGCGCCGCCGCGGCGGGCCGGGCCGTCATCCACGACCTGCCCGACTGGCTGCCCTTCGGCGGCCTGGCCCTGGGCCGGCACCTCTTCCTGCAGCGCTCCCAGCAGACGCCGTACGGCATCGAGCACGAGCTCGTCCACCGGCGGCAGCAGGCGGCGCACCCCCTCTGGTTCTGGACGAGCTACCTCCTGCTCCCGCGCTGGCGGCTGCGCTGGGAGGCCGAGGCCTACGCCGCCCAGGCCAGGGCCCGCTGCCCCATCGACGGTGAGCACGGGCTGGCGGCCTACCTCTCCGGGCCGGCCTACCTGTGGCCCGCCAGCCGGGCCCGCGCCGCCGCCGAGATCCGCCGGTTCCTCTGAGCGCGCCGCGCCACCTCGCGCGGGGCACCCGGCGGACCCGCCCGGGGACGGGCGAACCCGGCTCCAACTACCCATTTGGAGCTGCCGGCCGCGTCCGCTAGGCTGTGAGAAACGCCGCCGCGAGCTCCAGCGCCGGCCACCTGCCCGGCCCCGCCGACTCGCTGAGCGGTCGGCCGAACCGCCCGGAGAACCGAGCCGATGACGACCTTTCCCGCCAGCGTCCGACGCCGCCTCGGCGTCATCGCCGCCACCGGTCTCCTGCTGGCCGGCGGCGCCTGGGCCGAGGACCCCGACCAGCTGCCGCCCGGAGACCAGCCCTCGGTGGCCCTGGACGATCCCGGCAGCCGGCTCTTCGGGGCCGCCGACCTGAGCATCGACTTCCACGGCTTCGTCAACGTCGAGTACGACGCGCTCGGCGCGCCGCTGTCGCCCACCTCCACCTTCGACGTCCACAACTTCTTCCTCGCCTCGCAGGTCCGCGTCGGACGCGACGTGAGGATCTTCGGCGAGCTCGAGTACGAGCACGGCGCCGTCGTGCGGGCCGACCGGGTCTTCATCGACTGGGCGCTCCACCCGGCCCTGACGCTGCGGGCCGGCCGCTTCGACGCCCCGCTGAGCTACGAGCGGACCCACTACTACGCGCCGGTGCGGCTGCTGTCGAGCCGCCCGCTCCCGGTCGACATCGCCTTCCACGAGTGGTCCGACACCGGCCTGCAGGCCTACGGCCGGGTCGGCTGGCTCGGCTACGCGGTGGCCCTCGTCAACGGCCCGCTGGCGCTCACCGAGCGCGGCATCCAGATCACCGAGGTCGCCGACGACAACGCCAACAAGACGCTGGTGGCCCGGCTGAACGCCCACCTCGTGCCGGGCCTGGAGCTCGGGACGGCCTGGGGCCAGGGCCGATACGACCCGCAGGGCCGGCTCGCCTTCCGGGTCTTCGAGGCCGACCTGCGCTACCGCCGCGGCCCCCTGGAGGTCTGGAGCGAGTACGATCAGCGCTGGGGCGACGACGAGCCCTGCGCCTACGACCCGGTCCTGGCGCCCACCTGCGACGCCCGCTACACGGGCGACCACGCGGCCAAGGCCGGCTTCTACGCGCTGGCGGCCTGGACCGCGCTCGAGGACCGCCGGCTCGTGAACTACCTGAAGCCGGTGGTCCGCTACGACCAGGTCGAGGACCGGGAGGTCCACGGCGGCACGCGGCGGCTCACGCTCGGGCTCAACTGGTCGCCCAGGCCGCACTTCCTGCTGCGCGCCGAGTACCAGTGGCGCCGGCAGTTCGGGCCGGCCGGCGTCCCCGGGCAGGGGCTGATGGCCGCCGCGGTCGCCGACTTCTGAGGAGCCGCCGACCCACGTGACCTCCCCGGCCCCCACCCGGCTCCTCGCCGCCCTCCTGGTGCTCGCGCTCCCGGCCCGCCCGGTCCTGGCGGCGCCGCCGGCGGGGGACGAGCGCCGCTCGCCGACCTACCTGGCGCTGGCCACCGCCCTGGAGAGGCTTCGCGCCGGCGCCCCCACCGCCGGCCTCGACGCCGAGGGCGGCGCGCTCGCCCCGTTCCTCGACGCCCTCGACCGGCGCCACGCCCGCGGCCTCCGGCGCCGGCTCGATCAGGCGGCCGAGAGCGGCGACCGGGCGGCCTGCCTCGACACGCTGGTGCAGGCGGTGGTCCTGGACGGGCAGGACCGGCTCGGCGAGCTGCGGCGCGACGAGTACTACGGGTGGCACGAAGGCCTGCAGGCGGTGCGGCGCTTCGCCCTCCGCTACCAGCTGGTGAGCGCGACGCTGCGCGAGGCGCAGCCCGCGGCCGACGCGGCCGTCCGCCGGCAGCTCGAGGCGCTCCTCGAGGCGCTCAGGAAGGCCGACCTGACCACCGATCCGCGCGTCATCGAGGAGGCGGCCGGCGCCCTGCGCGCCCGCCTGGCCGACGTCCGCGCCGGGGTGGTGCCCCGCGCGACCGTCAAGCTGGTGGTGAACCTCGCCAACCCGATCACGTCGCTGACCCGCGAGGCCGCCCAGCGCCTCTTCCTCCGGAAGACCGCGGCCTGGCCGGACGGCCAGCCGGTCGAGCCGGTGGCGCAGGTGGAGGGCTCGCCCGCCCACGGGCCCTTCTGCCTCGAGATCTTCGACCGATCCCCCAAGGCGCTCCGCGCCGCCTGGAACCAGCTCATCTTCGAGGGTCGCGGCGTGCCGCCGCCCATGCTGGGGTCCGACGCCGAGGTGCTGGCCTACGTGAAGGCCCACCGCGGCGCCGTGGGCTACGTCTCGCCCGGCGCCGCCACCGACGGGGTCAAGGTGCTGCGCCTGGGGGACTGAAGGCGCGGCGCCCGGGCCCCCGGCGAACCGCCTCCCCGAGGTTGCCGAGACCCGCCGCACGTGCGACCCTCCCGCGTCCACCCCGTCCGGCAGCCACCGCCCCGATGGTCGACGGCCTCCCCGCCACGCGCTCGCCCGCCACGCCCGTCACGCCCGCCACGCCCGCCTCCCCAGGCCCCGCACCCCGGCCGCCCGTGACGAGCGGGCGCGGGCGCACGGTCCTGCTCGCCGTGGCGGCCGGCACGGCCGTGGCGAACATCTACTACGCGCAGCCGCTCCTCCCGACCATCGCCCGCGAGTTCGGCGCGGCGCCCCGCGACGTCGGCCTGGTCGCCACCATCACCCAGGTCGGCTTCGGCACGGGGCTGCTGTTCTTCGTGCCGCTCGGCGACGCGGTGGAGCGACGGCGCCTCATGCTGCGCCTCCTGGCCGCCGCCAGCGCCGCGCTCGCCGCCGCGGCGCTGGCGCCCTCCCTCCCGGCGCTCGTCGCCGCCAGCTTCGCGCTGGGGCTGGTCTCCGTGCTGCCGCAGCTCGCCGTCCCGCTGGCGGCCCACCTGGCCCCGCCGGAGGAGCGCGGCCGCGCCATCGGCACGGTCATGACCGGCATCCTGATCGGCATCCTGCTGGCGCGCACGGCGGCCGGCCTGGTGGGCCAGCACCTCGGCTGGCGCGCGGTCTACGGGCTGGCGGCCGGCGCCATGGTGGTCCTCTCCGTCGCGCTCCTCCGCCTGCTGCCGCCCAGCCCGCCGGAGGCCCGGGTCCGCTGGCGGGAGCTGATGCGGGCCCTGGTGGTCCTGCCGCTGCGGGAGCCGGCGCTCCGCGAGGCCTCGCTGCTGGGGGCGGCCGGGATGGCCTCCTTCAGCGCGCTCTGGTCCACGCTGGCCTTCAGGCTGGAGGCCGCGCCCCACCACCTCGGCCCGCAGGCGGCCGGCCTCTTCGGCCTCCTCGGGGCGGCGGGCGCCATCGCCGCCGGGCCGGCCGGGCGGCTCGGCGACCGCAGGTCCCCCCGGGCCATCGGCGGGGCCTTCCTCGCGCTGGCCGCCGTGTCGTGGCTGCCGCTGCTCCTGCTGGACGGCTCGCTGGCGGGGCTCGCCGCGGGCGTGGTGCTGGTGGACCTCGGCGTCCAGGGCAGCCACGTCTCGAACCTGGCCCGCATCCACGCCCTGCCGGGCGCCGAGCGGAGCCGGCGCAACACGGTCTACATGGTGAGCTACTTCGCCGGCGGGTCCTTCGGGACCGCCCTGGCGACCTTCGCCTTCTCGCGCTGGGGCTGGCCGGGCGTCGTCGCCGTGGGCGCGGCGCTGCCGGCGCTGGGGCTCCTGCTCTGGGCGCTCGGCGGGCGGCGGCGCCCGGCGCGGACCGGGCCGCTGCCCTGAGGGCCGCCGGCGCCCGCCGGGGCCCTCACGCGAGGAGAGGGGCCACGTCGCCGTGACCCCTCCCCCTCGTCCGGCGACGGCGGCCTACTTGCCGGCCGGGACCTTCCCCTCGACGCCCTTCACGTAGAAGTTCACGCTGCCCAGCCACTTGTCGTCGGCCACGACCCCCTTGGCGAGCTGGACCTTGCCGGTGTTGTCCACCACCGGGCCGGTGAAGACCGCCAGCGTGCCGTCCTTCAGCCCCTGGCGCGCCGCGTCCACCTTGGCCTTCACGTCGGCCGGCACGAAGTCGGCCACCTTGACGAGATCGGTCATGCCCTCCTTGACGCCCCACTTGGTCTCGCCGGTCTTCCAGGTGTGGTCGAGCACGTCGTTGATGGCCTTCACGTAGTACCCGCCCCAGTTGAGCGCCACCGAGCCGAGGTGCGCCTTGGGGGCGAAGGCGCTCATGTCGCTGTCCCAGCCGAAGGCGTACTTCTTGGAGCGCTCGGCCTCCTGGAGCACGGCCGTCGAGTCGGTGTTCTGCAGGAGCACGTCGGCGCCGCCGTTGATGAGCGACTTGGCCGCCTCGGTCTCCTTCGGGGGATCGAACCAGGCGCCCACCCAGACCACCTTGGTCTTGACCTTGGGGTTCACCGACTGCGCGCCCAGCGTGTAGGCGTCGATGTTGCGGAGCACCTCGGGGATGGGGAACGAGGCCACGAAGCCCAGGGTGTTGGTCCTGGTCATCTTGCCGGCCACGATGCCGGCCAGGTAGGCGCCCTCGTGGAAGCGGGCCTCGTAGACGCGCAGGTTCGGCGCCGTCTTGTAGCCGGTGGCGTGCTCGAAGTAGACGTCCGGGAAGTCCTTGGCGACCTTCACCATCGAGTCGCCGAAGCCGAACGAGGTGGCGAAGATGATCTTGTTGCCCTGCGTGGCCAGGTCGCGGATGACGCGCTCGGCGTCCGGCCCCTCGGCCACCTTCTCCACGTAGGTGGTGACCACCTTGTCGCCCAACTGGGCGGCCGCGAACTTGCGCCCCTCGTCGTGGGCGAAGGAGTAGCCGGCGTCGCCGACCGGGCCCACGTAGATGAAGGCGGCCTTGAGCGGGGCCGGCTTGGCCGGCGCCGGGGCGGCCACCGGGGTGGGCGCGGGCGGCGGCGCCTCCTTCTTGCTGCAGGCCGTGAGCCCGGCGGCGGCCACGAGGGCGCCGAGGGCCAGCTGCTTGAGGAACGTGCGGTGGTTCATGGACGGGACTCTCCTTGTCACTGCGAGAAGTACGGCGGGTGCTGCGCTGGGGGCGGCGCCGGACCGCTCAGGCGCCGGGGAAGAAGGGCTTGCCCAGGGAGGCCGGCATGTTGAGCCGGATCCAGAGCGGGTTGCTGGAGATGAGGACGAGGACGACGACGGTGGCCACGTAGGGGAGCATGGTCATGAACTGCGGCGCGACCTGCACCCCCTGCGCCTGGAGGAAGAGCTGCAGCATGGTGACGCCGCCGAACAGGTAGGCGCCCAGCAGGAGGCGGGCCGGGCGCCAGGTGGCGAAGACGGTGAGCGCCAGCGCGATCCAGCCGCGCCCGGCCACCATCCCCTCCACCCAGAGCGGCGTGTAGACCACCGAGAGGTAGGCGCCCGCCACGCCGCAGAGCGCGCCGCCCGCCAGCACCGCCGCCAGCCGGATGCGCCGCACCGGGTAGCCGAGCGCGTGGGCCGAGGCGGGCGACTCGCCGACGGCGCGCAGGACCAGGCCGGCGCGGGTCCGGTAGAGGAACCAGGCGGCGGCGCCCGCCAGGGTCATCACCAAGTAGACCATGGGGTGCTGCTTGAAGAGCGCCTCGCCGAGGAAGGGCAGGTCGCGCAGCAGCGGCACCGAGGGGGCGGGGGTCTCCACGAGCTGCTTGCCCACCAGGTCGATGCCCACGAAGGCGGAGAAGCCGGAGCCGAAGAGGCTGATGGCCAGGCCGGTGGCGTACTGGTTGGTGTTGAGCCAGATGACCAGCCACCCGAAGACGGCCGAGAGGGCAGCCCCGGCCAGCGCGCCGGCCGCGAAGGCGGCCCACTCGTTGCCGGTCAGGAGGGCGGTGCCGAAGCCGGCCACCGCGGCCACCAGCATGATCCCCTCGGAGCCCAGGTTGAGCACGCCGGCCCGCTCGTTGAGGAGCAGCCCCAGGCCGGCCAGCGCCAGCGGCGTGCCGGCGGACAGGGTGGCGGCCACGAGCAGCGCGAGCTGGTTCATGAGGAGCGGCTCCAGCGCGGGCGGTACTGCACCAGCGTGTCGCAGGCCAGCAGGGCCAGCAGCAGCACCCCCTGGAAGATGCCCGTCAGGGCGGAGGGGAGGCCCAGGCGCGACTGGGCCAGCTCGCCGCCGATGAGGAAGGTGGAGAGCACCAGGCTGGCCAGGATGGTGCCGAGCGGGTGCAGCCTGCCCACGAAGGCCACGATGATGGCGGTGAAGCCGTAGCCGGAGGAGACGTGCGGCGTGAGCTGCCCCATGGGCCCCGCCACCTCGAACGCCCCGGCCACCCCGGCGAGGCCGCCCGAGACCAGCAGCGTGGTCCAGATGGCGGCGCGGGAGGAGAAGCCGGCGTAGCGGGCCGCCAGCGGCGCCGGGCCGCCCACCTGGAGCTGCATGCCGCGGTAGGTGCGGAACATGAAGAGCCACATGGCCAGCGCCGCCAGCAGCGCCACCGGCAGGCCCCAGCCGAGCCGCATCCCCGGGATGAGCCGCGGCACCTCGGTGTTGGCGGCGAAGCTCACCGTCTGCGGGAAGTTGAAGCCGTTGGGGTCCTTCCACGGGCCGAAGACCAGCCAGGAGAGGAGCAGGTTGGCGATGTAGACCAGCATGAGGCTGACCAGGATCTCGTTGGCGTTGAAGCGGTCGCGCAGCAGCGCCACGATGGACGCCCAGGCGGCGCCGCCCAGCGCGCCGGCCACGACGAGGAGCGGGAAGAACGCCAGCTTCGGGATGGCCAGCTCGGCGGTGGTGACCCAGAGCGCCAGCCCGCCGCCGGCGATGGCGCCCATGAGGAACTGCCCCTCGGCGCCGATGTTCCAGACGTTGGAGCGGTAGCTGAGCGCCAGCCCCAGCGCGCACAGGATCAGGGGAGTGGACTTGAGCCCCAGCTCGGAGAGGGCGCGCAGCCCGTTGAAGGGCTCCAGCACGAAGACCTGCAGCCCCTGCAGCGGGTCCTTGCCGAGCGCGGCGAAGATGGCGCCGGCCACCAGCATGGTGGTGGCGAAGGCCAGCAGCGGCGAGAGGACGCCCATGAGCTGCGAGGGGGCGGTGCGGGCCTCGAGCCGGATCACGGGGCCTCCCCCGGCGCCGGCGGCGCCCCGGCGGCGCGCCCGGGCGCGGCGGCCGTCGCCCCCGCCGCCTCCTCTCCCCACAGCCCGCTCATCCACTCCCCCACCAGCTCCACCGTGGCCGCCTCCGTGGCGATGCTGGGCGAGAGCCGCCCCTTGGAGATGACGTGGAGCCGGTCGGTCATGGCGAAGAGCTCGTCGAGCTCCTCCGAGACCACCAGCACGGCGCAGCCGGCGTCGCGCAGGGCCAGCAGCTCGCCGCGGATCTGCGCGGCCGCCCCCACGTCCACCCCCCAGGTCGGCTGGGCCACGATGAGCACCTTGGGGACCGCGTCGATCTCGCGCCCCACGATGTACTTCTGCAGGTTGCCGCCGGACAGGCTGCGCGCCGCCGCCCCCGGCCCGCCCGACTTCACGTTGAAGCGCTCGATGATGCCGCTGGTCTGCGTCCGCAGCGCGCCCCGGTCGATCCAGCCGAAGCGGCGCAGCGACTCGCGCCGGGTCAGCAGCAGGTTGGAGGCGAGCGAG
Organism: Myxococcales bacterium; assembly: GCA_021779335.1. Classification (GTDB taxonomy): domain Bacteria; phylum Myxococcota; class Myxococcia; order Myxococcales; family Anaeromyxobacteraceae; genus JADKCZ01. The sequence goes on from JAJYAW010000057.1 coordinate 8,321, forward strand.
AGGGAGGGCACCGCGCCGCGCCCCAGCCGCTCCTCCGGGATGAAGTGGAGCCCCAGCCTGCGCCGCGCCGCCGAGTGGAGCCGGCCGATGGGCTGGTCGAAGATCCGCACCGCGCCGTCCTCGGCGCGCGGATCCTCGCCGGAGAGCGCCGCCAGCAGCTCCTGCTGCCCGTTGCCCGAGACCCCGGCGATGCCCACGATCTCGCCGGCGTGGACGTCGAGCGAGACGCGCTCGAGCGGGACGTCGAAGCGGTCCAGCCGCGGCAGCGAGAGGTCCCGCACCCGCAGGGCCAGGGCGCCGCGCTCGGACTCCCGGCGCACCAGCCTGGGCGGCTCGGCGCCGATCATGAGGCGCGACAGCGACGCGGTGGTCTCCTGCGTCGGGTCGCAGGTGCCGGTGACGCGCCCGCCGCGCAGCACGGTGCACTGGTGGCAGAGGGCGCGGATCTCGTCGAGCTTGTGGCTGATGTAGAGGATGGAGCAGCCGGTGGCGGCCAGCTGGCGCAGCGTGACGAAGAGCCGCTCCACCGCCTGCGGCGTCAGGACCGAGGTGGGCTCGTCGAGGATGAGCAGCTGGGGCTCGGCCAGCAGGGCCCGCACGATCTCGACCCGCTGCCGCTCCCCCACCGAGAGGGTGTGGACCGCCCGGTCCGGCTCGAGCTCCAGCCCGTACTCGGCCGCCTTGGCGCGGATGCCGTCGACGACCGCCCGCAGCGGCACGCGGCGCGACAGCCCCAGCCAGACGTTCTCCGCCACGGTGAGCGTGTCGAAGAGCGAGAAGTGCTGGAAGACCATGGCGACGCCCAGGTGGCGCGCCTCGTGGGGCGAGCGGATCTGCACCGGCCGGCCGTTCCACTCGATCACCCCGGCGTCGGGGCGGACCGCGCCGTAGATGATCTTGACCAGCGTCGACTTGCCCGCCCCGTTCTCGCCCAGGATGGAGTGGATCTCCCCGGGCTGGACCGTCAGCGCCACGCCGTCGTTGGCCACCACCGCGCCGTAGCGCTTGGTGACGCGCTCCAGCCGGAGGCGGGGCGCGGCCGCGGGGGTGACGGTGGGCAGGCCGCTCATCGACGCCGGGTCAGGGCACGGGGCGGTGCTGCTTGATGGGAGAGACGAACTGGTAGTCGATGTCCCAGGGGAAGTAGATCCACTTCTCCTGCTTGAACTCCTTGACGAAGGTGTCCACCAGCGGGCGCCCGGCCGGCTTGGCGTAGAGGGTGGCGAAGTGGGCCCTGGGGAGCCGCTCGCGCACGGCGCGGGCCGTCCGGCCGGTGTCGACGAGGTCGTCGATGAGGAGCCAGCCCGCGCCGTCGCCCTCCACCGACTTGAGCCACCGGAGCTCGCCCTGGCGCTGCTCGGCCGCCCCTTCGCCGGCGCCGTAGGAGACCACGCAGACGGTGTCGATGAGCCGGAGCTCCAGCTCGCGCGCCACCAGCGCCGCCGGCACCAGGCCGCCGCGGGTGATGGCGATGATCCCCTTCCAGTCCTGCTTCAGGTCGTGGAGCACGCGGGACAGGTAGCGCGCGTCGCGGTGCAGCTCCGGCCACGAGATGACGATCTCGTCCTTGTAGGGATTGCCGGAGGGGTGCGCCTCGCCGCCGGGCGGGGCGCTCTGTCCACTTGCCATGGCTGGTCCTCGTCGTGGCGCGGGCGCTGGCGGCTCCCTGGCCGGGCCTCGTCCTAGCACAGAGTCCCGACGCCCGGGGGCCCGCCCGCGGAGGCCCGGCCGGCCCCGGCGCTTGACAGCCGGGCGGGGAGCCCCGGCGTTGAGCCCAGGGACGGCCCGGTCCATACTGCCGGGGTGCCCACGCTCCGGGAGTGGCTGCGCCAGGCCCCCTTCACGCTGGGCCTCTCGTCCGGCTTCTTCGGCTTCTTCGCCCACGCCGGGGTGGTGGCCGTCCTCGAGGAGGAGGGGCTCCAGCCCGCGGCGCTGTGCGGCTCCTCGGCGGGGGCGCTGGTGGGCGGCCTGTGGGGCGCCGGCGTGCCGGCGGCCCGGCTCCGAGACGAGCTGCTGGCGCTGCGCCGGCGGGACTTCTGGGACCCGGCGCCCGGCCTCGGCCTGCTGCGCGGCCTCAGGTTCCGGTCGCGGCTCGACGCGCTCCTGCCGGTCGCCACCCTCGAGGCCTGCCCGAGGCCGGTGGCCCTCTCGGTCTTCGATCTGGCCGCCCGCCGCACGGTGGTGCTGCGGCGCGGGCCGCTCGCCCAGGCCATCCACGCCTCCTGCGCGGCGCCGCTGCTCTTCCAGCCGGTCCGGATCGGCGGGCGCGCCTACCTGGACGGCGGCGTGAGGGACCGCCACGGGCTGGCGGCGGTCGCCGACGGGGAGCGGGTCCTCTACCACCACCTCACCTCGCGCTCGCCGTGGCGGCGGAGGGACAGCCCGGCGCTCCGCGTGCCGGCCCGGCCCGGGCTGGAGGCGGTGGCTCTCCCCGGCCTGCCGCGGCTCGGACCCTTCCGCCTGGAGCGCGGCGGCGAGGCGCTGCAGCTCGCCGCGGATGGGATGCGGGCGGCGCTCGACCGGGAGGTCGGGC
>JAJYAW010000556.1 GCA_021779335.1 Myxococcales bacterium
GTGAGGCCGCCGGGGACCAGCGAGGCCGCGGCGGGCGGCCCGGCCGGGCGCGGCTCGGCGGGGTGGGCCGGCCGGGTGGCCAGCAGCTCCAGCCGCGAGGAGACCGCCTCCAGGCGGCGCTGCAGGTCGCGGTGCTCCTGGCGCACCTCCGCCAGCTCGCCCCGCAGGACGTCGACGTCCCGCCGCAGGGACGCGTCCGCGCCGGAGCAGCCGGCGACGGCGAGCAGGAGCGCCGCGGCGAGCGCGGCCTCTGGGCGGAGTGGCGTCAAAGTCGAGGAAAATTCTAGGTGAGATCGGCGGCCGGTCAAGGAACGACCCCGCGGCCCGATATCGGCGCCGGCGCCGCGAAGGCGACCATCCGTCCGGTCCGCCCGCCGTCGCGCCGGTGGGAGAAGAAGGCCTCCGGCTCGCAGGCGGTGCAGCGCCCGAGCACCTCGACCTCCAGCACGCCGGCCTGTCGCAGCGCCGCCACGTTGGCCGCCCACAGGTCGAGCCTGGCGCCGCCGTCGACGCGCCGCACCACCTCGGGGCCGAAGACCGCCGCGAAGCGGGCGGCCAGGTCCGCCGACACCTGGTAGCAGCAGGGACCGATGGAGGGCCCGATGACGGCGCGGAGCCGGCCCACCGGCGCGCCGGCCGCCGTCGCCAGCGCCCGCGCCCCCTCGGCGGCCGCCAGGGCGAGCGTGCCGCGCCACCCCGCGTGGACGGCCGCCACCGCCCGCCCCTCCGGCGCCGCCAGCAGCACGGGCACGCAGTCGGCCACCGCCACGCAGGCCGCCACGCCGGGCCGGGCCGAGACCACCGCGTCGGCCTCCAGCCCCGGGGCGCACGGCCCGGCCGCAGTGACCACGCGCGCCCCGTGGACCTGGCGCACCCTGGAGAAGCCCAGCCCGGTGGCGGCCTCGAGCCGGCGCCAGTTCTCGGCCACCGCCGCCGGGTCGTCGCCCACCTGGTCGCCGAGGTTGAGCGCGTCGAAGGGCGCGACCGAGACGCCGCCGGCACGGGTGGTGAACCCGTGGGGCACGTCGCGGAGCAGGAGGCTCTGGAGCGGCGCCATCGACCCCACGCATAGCGCGAAAGGGCCGCCGCTTGGTAGGCTGGCCGCCCCTCGGGAGGACCATGCCCCAACTCGTGCGACGCACCATCGGCCGCAAGCTCCTGGCGGCGGTCGGCCTGCCCACCCTGCTGGTGGCCCTGGCCGGCGTGCTCTGGCTGCGCCACGAGGCGGCCAGCGAGGCCCCCGGGCTGGAGCCGGCCTTCCGCATCGCCATCGTGGGCGTGCTCGTCTTCGCCGCGCTCATGGGGTTGATCCACGCGGTGGCGGTCCGCTACCTGTTGGAGCAGCCGCTGCAGCGGCTCGCCGCCGGGCTGCAGCGCGCCAGCCAGGGCGACTTCCTGCACCGGCTCGAGGCCGGCGGCGACGACGAGCTGGGCGCCCTGGCGCGCACCTTCAACACCACCCTGGCCGCCATCACCGACCTGCACGCCGCCCGCATCGACGACGCCGCCGAGCTCAACGCCATGCAGCGCGAGGTGGCGCTCAAGGCCCAGCTGGAGGCGCGGGTCAACGAGCTCGAGCTGATGCACCGGATGGCCAGCGCCCTCTCCGGCACCTGGGATCTGGAGGCGCTGTGCCGGCGGGTGGCCGGGCTGGCGGCGCAGCGGCTCCCCGACACCGGCTTCGCCATCCTGCTGGCCGACGAGGTGACCCGCGAGCTGGTCGTCCGGGCCGTGGCCCAGCTCGACCCGTCGGCGGTGGGGGCGCGGCTGGCGCCCGGCACCGGCCTGGCGGGGCAGGCCGTGGCGGAGCGCTACCTGGTGCAGGCGACCGGCCCCGAGGCGGCCGCCGCGCTGCCCGGCGCCACGGCGCGCTTCACCTCTGCCGTGGCCGTGCCGCTGCTCCACCCGGGCGGCTGCGCCGGCGTCATGCTCTACGGCCGGGCCGGGGCCGGGGGCTTCGAGGAGGGGGAGCTGCGCCTCATCGCCACCGCGGCGCTCCAGGTGGCCACCGTGGTGGAGAGCGCCCGGCTGCACCAGGCCATGGTGCGCCTCTCGCAGACCGACACCCTCACCGGCGTGCAGAACCGGCGGCAGCTCTTCGCCCGCCTGGAGCTGGAGCGGGAGCGGGCCGCCCGCTTCGGCGAGCCCTTCGCGCTGCTGCTCGTCGACGTGGACCACTTCCGCGAGCTCAACGAGGCCTCCGGCCACGCCGCCGGCGACGCCACCCTGCGCGAGGTGGCCGCGCTGCTGCGCCGCGAGGTCCGCGAGGTGGACCTGGTGGCCCGCTACGGCGGCGAGGAGTTCGCGGTGGTGCTGCCGCGCGCCAGCCCGGCCGAGGCCCACGAGGCGGCCGAGCGGCTGCGCGCGGCGGTGGAGGGGTCCGGCTTCGAGGCGGCGCCGGGCGGGCGGCTCACCGTCTCGGTGGGCGGCGCGGCCTTCCCGGCCGACTCGCGCGACCTGGCGGTGCTGGTGGCCGGCGCCGACGCCGCCCTCTTCGCCGCCAAGCGGGCCGGGCGGAACGCCGCCAGGCTCCACGAGCCGGGCATGCG
>JAJYAW010000557.1 GCA_021779335.1 Myxococcales bacterium
ATCCACGTTGACCGGCGGGTCGAGGTCGACGGCGTCCGGGCGCCAGACCTCGGCGGCCGCCGCCAGCCCGGCCGCGGGCACGACGGCCAGCACCTCGGGCGCCCCGGCCGGCTCGGCCGGGGTCACCGCCAGGACGTCGGCGTCGGCGGCCGACAGCTCGCCGCGCAGCCTTTGCCCCTCGCCCACCGGGTTGCGCTCGGCCAGCGCCCGCCACTCCGGGTACCGCAGGGATCGCGCCGAGGCGTCCTCCGGCGCGTCGTTGGGCTCCACCTCCTCGCCCGCGGCCGGCGGGGCGAGCCGCACCGCCAGCCGGTACCAGTCGGTGGGCTTCTCCACCGGCCCGGTGGCGTCGGCGTGCCTCTCGCGCACCGCCAGGTAGTAGGTGCCCGGCCCCACCAGGGCGCGCAGCCGCTCGGGCTGGCCGACGCCGCCGTGGTCCACCATGGCCACCAGCGGCGCGCTGGTCCGCTCCGAGCCGGCGCCGCGCTGCCGGTTGAGCGTGAGCGCCACGTCGAGGCCGCGGATCCCCTCGCCCTCCTTCTCGCCGCTCCAGTCGGCGGTCAGGACCCGCCCCTCGACGCCGCGCGGGATCTCGACGCGGAAGACGTCGATGTCGCCGGAGGTGTCGGAGACCTTGGCCCCGACGTGGCCGCGGACGACCGCCACGCCGCCAGCCGGCGCGCCGTCCGGCCCGGGCGGGAGCGGCAGCGGGTTGGCCTGGGCCGGCGAGTTGTTGGGCTCGTGCTCCTCGCCGTCGAAGAGCGCCGAGGGGCGCAGCGCCTCCGGCAGGGCCCGCGCCACCGCCGGGGCCCTGGCCTGCAGGAGGGCGTAGACGTCCGGCCAGCGCCAGAGCGTGAGCCCGGCCGCGGCCAGCAGGAGGGAGGCCGCCAGCGGGGTGGCCACCCGGCTGCGGCGCAGCCGCGTCACCTCCTGCTCGAACGCCTCGAAGTCCCGCCGGCTGGCGATCTGGAGGTCGCCGGTGATGGCCGTGGCGGCGCGGGGGGTGGCCGACCCGGCCGCGGCGCGCGGCGCCGCGAGCTGCAGGAGCGCCCCGCGCATCTCGTCGGCCGAGGCCCAGCGGCGCTCCGGCTTCTTCTCCAGGGCGCGGTGGACGATGGCGGCCAGCTCCTCGGAGACCCCGGGGGCCAGGGAGAGGAGCGGCGGCGGCGGGTCGTGCAGGTGGGCCGACACCACCGCTAGCGGGCTCATGCCGTGGAAGGGCGGCCGGCCGGCCAGCAGCTCGTAGAGGAGCGCCCCCACCGAGTAGAGGTCGGCGCGGGCGTCGATGAGCTCGCCGCGCGCCTGCTCGGGCGAGAGGTAGCTGGGGGTGCCGATGATGGCGCCCACCGAGGTGGTGGAGACGCCGGCGGTCTCGTCGCGCAGCTTGGCGATGCCGAAGTCGAGGACCTTGGCGAAGTCCTCGCCGGAGCGCGTCTGCATGAGCATGACGTTGCCCGGCTTCATGTCGCGGTGGACGATGCCGGCGTCGTGCGCCTCGGCGAGCGAGCCCAGGATCTGCTGGCCGATCTCGACGGCGCGGGGCTCCGGGAGCGTGCGCGTCTGCCGCAGCAGCGCGGCCAGGTCGCGCCCGGGGACGTACTCCATGGCCAGGTAGAAGCCGTCGCCCTCGGGGAGCTCGCCGAAGTCGAAGACCGCGATGGTGTGCGGGTGGGAGAGGCGCGACACGATCTGCGCCTCGGCGCGGAAGCGGGCCACCGCGCCGGCCTCGCGGGCGAAGGCGCCGCGCAGCACCTTGAGCGCCAGGGCCTTCCCCATGCGGATGTGCTCGGCCTTGTAGACCGCCCCCATGCCCCCCTCGCCCAGGAGCGCGAGGAGCCGGTACCGCTCCGCCACCACCGTGTTGAGGAGCGCCCGGGAGGCCGTCTCCTCGACGGCCGGCTCCGGCCGCAGATCCTGGCCGCACCCGGGGCAGAAGTTGACCACCCCGGCGGCCGCATCGACCAGGTAGCCGCACCTCGCGCAGGGAGGCCGGGCCGGGGGGGACGGTGCCATGAGCCCCGGAGCGTACCCCGCCGCGCGCCGCGCCGCCAAAGCCGCGCCGCCGCGAGGCGGCCCCGGGCGCGTGGTACAAGGCGCCCCATGCCCTCCGCCCTCCTCCTCGCGCTCGCCCTCGCCGCCGGGCCCGCGGCCGCGCCGGCGGCGCCCGCCGGGCGCCACCCGCTCACCATCGACGACCTGCTCGCCCTGCCGCGGGTGGGCGACCCGGATCTCTCGCCGGACGGCGCCCTCATCGCCTTCACCGTGGCGCGCACCGCCCCGGACGGCGGCGGGCTGCGCTCGGCCGTCTGGGTGGTGGGCGCCCGCGGCGGCGAGCCCAGGCGGCTCACCCGGGACGACGGGCGCGTCCGCGCCCCGCGCTTCTCGCCGGACGGCAAGCGGCTCGCCTTCGTGGCGGCGCGCGGCGGCGCTCCGCAGCTCTGGCTGCTGCCGCTCGACGGCGGCGAGGCGTCCCCGGCCGCCCAGGTCCCGGGCGGCGTCGGCGAGTACCGCTGGGCGCCCGACGGCGCGCTGCTCGTCGTCGCCGACG
>JAJYAW010000558.1 GCA_021779335.1 Myxococcales bacterium
CCCGGCCCAAGGACAGCCCGCTGCTCGGCACCCACGCCGCCGCCGCCGGCGGCGACGAGCTCGCCGTGTCGCTCGACACCTCCGGCGCCGTCTACGGCGCCTGCGCCGCGGCCTGCGCCGTCACCGTCCACCAGGCGCTGACCGGGCTGCTGGCCCGCGACCCGGTGAGCGGCGCGGCCACCGGCTTCACGGGCCAGCTCGTCGAGGTCGGCAGCGCCACCGCCGCGGCGGCCTGCGCCCCCTGCGCCGCGCCGTGCACCGCCACCTGGGCCGTCGCCACGGCCCCCTGAAGGAGGACCACGGATGCCGAGGCGGTCGAAGCGGGCGGTGGTGCTCCTCTCGGGCGGGCTGGACAGCTCGACCTGCCTGGCCGTGGCGCGCGCCGACGGGTACGAGCCGCACTGCCTCTCGGTGGACTACGGCCAGCGCCACAGGGGCGAGCTCCGGCAGGCCCGCGCGGTGGCCCGGGCGCTCGGCGCCGCCGGCCACCGGGTGGTCAAGGTGGACCTCTCGGCCTTCGGCGGCTCGGCCCTGACCGACGAGCGCATCGCCGTCCCCAAGGGGCGCAGCGCGCGCGCCATGGCGGCCGACATCCCGGTCACCTACGTGCCGGCGCGCAACACCGTCATGCTGGCCCTCTCGCTCGCCTTCGCCGAGACCCTGGGCGCCGAGGCCATCTACGTGGGCGTCAACGCGGTGGACTACTCGGGCTACCCCGACTGCCGCCCGGAGTTCCTGCGCGCCTTCGAGCGGCTGGCCCGGCTGGCCACCAAGGCGGGCGTGAGCGGCCGGCCGCTCGCCATCCGGGCGCCGCTCCTGCGCCTCTCCAAGGCCGGCATCGTCCGGCTGGGCACGCGGCTCGGCGTGCCCTACCACCTCACCCAGTCCTGCTACGACCCCGTGCGGGGGCGGGCCTGCGGGCGCTGCGACGCCTGCCAGCTCCGCCGCAAGGGGTTCGTCGAGGCAGGCATTCCCGACCCGACGCCCTACGCGCGGCCGGTCAGAAAGAAGGCGTGATGCCGACCAGGATCATCGAGAAGGCGTTTCCGGGGAAGAAGGCGGAGGAGCTCTACGTTGCGGTGGAGGGCGTCCTCCGGAAGCTCGGCCAGGAGTTCGGCATCCAGTGCCAGTACGACCCCGCCAGGCGCAGCATCGTGGTGCCCGAGAAGATGGGCGTGAAGGGGCTCTGCACCGTCGAGGACGGCCGGGTCAAGGTGGCCCTGGAGCACGGCCTCCTGGGCGCCGCGGTCGTCGGCACCGTGAAGAGCCACATCGAGGAGAAGCTGGACAGGCTGTTCGCCTGAAGCCCGGGCCAGGTGGCCCCCACCGGCCGCACATCGAAGAAAGGGAACACTCATGAGGAGCCTCACCGTCATCGCCGTCGCCGCCCTCCTGCTCGCCGGCGCCGCCCGCGCCGAGGACAAGAAGCCCGCCCCGGTCCCCGCCGCCGCCGCGCCGGCCAAGCTCTCCGGCGCCGAGCTGGACCGGGCCCTCCACGCCGTCGGCCTCTCGGTGGCCCGGAGCCTGGAGCCCTTCGCGCTCACCGAGGCCGAGCTCGCCACGGTGCAGAAGGGCATCCGGGACGGCGTGACCGGGAAGGCGTCCCTCGCCCTCGACGAGAAGACCGGCAAGGTGGTCCAGGAGCTCGTGCAGCAGCGGCTGGCCGCCGCGGCGGAGCGGGAGAAGGTGAAGGGCGACGAGTACCTGAAGAAGGCCGCCGCCGAGAAGGGGGCGGTCAAGACCGCCTCCGGCCTGATCTACCGGTCGCTCAAGGAGGGCACCGGCCCCCAGCCCGCCGCCACCGACAAGGTGAAGGTCCACTACACCGGGACCTTCGTGGACGGGCGGGTCTTCGACAGCTCGGTGCAGCGCGGCCAGCCCATCGACTTCCCGCTCAACGGGGTCATCCCCTGCTGGACCGAGGGCGTGGCGAAGATGAAGGTGGGCGGCAAGGCCAGGCTGGTCTGCCCGTCGTCCATCGCCTACGGCGCGGGCGGCCGGCCGCCGCAGATCCCGGGCAACGCCGTGCTCACCTTCGAGGTGGAGCTCCTCGGCATCGACGCCGCCCCGCCGGCCCACGCGCCGGGCAAGTAGCGGCGCCCTCCGTCAGTCCAGCTCGACCACGATGGCACCGGCGCGCTCGTTGAGCCGCTCCACGGCCGCGCAGATGGCGGCCAGCAGCGAGTCGCCGGTGCCCGTGGCGGACCTCCAGGCCGTGGCCCGCCTCCGGGCCGACGGCCCCGGCACGATGCGGGCGCTGGCGCGGTTGTGGAGCGCGTCCGGCGAGAGGCGCACCTCCATGCCGGCGCGGTAGAGCGCCAGCAGCACCCGCCCCGTCTCGGCGGCGACGCGTTCCTCGGTGTAGGTCATCGTGCTCTCTCGGCGGGTCCGGTCGCGGCGGGGCATGACGTCCCTCGACGGCGCCTGCGGGTGTGCTTCCCAGGGGCCAGCCATCCTAGCCGGGCGCTCCGACAACACCAGTTTCCGCGCCGCGGCCGGAGCGCGGATGACGCCGGCGCGGGCGCCGGGCCGCCGGGGCCG
>JAJYAW010000559.1 GCA_021779335.1 Myxococcales bacterium
CTACACGGTGGTCGTCCTGCAGGGCGCCGCCACCGCGCCGAGGGTGGCGCGGCCGGCGGTGATGGTCCGCGGCGAGGGCGAGCAGCGCCTCGAGGTGTGGCTGCCGGCCGAGGCCGAGGCCGCGGCCGCGGCCGCGGCGGGCCCACCGCGGGTCGGCCCCTGATGGCGCGCCCCCCGGTCGCGAGCCCGCCGCCCCGGGCTCACCCGAGCGAGGCTCGCGGCGGGTCCGGCCCGCCGGCGCGGCGCCGCCGGTGACCGTGCTGGACTTCCTCCTCTCCCACCACGCGGCCTCCGTCGTCGGGGCCGCGCTGACCGTGGCCTTCGCCGCCGCGGTCCTGCGGCAGCGGCGGCCGGTCGGGAGCGCCTTCGCGTGGCTCCTCGCCATCGTCCTCGTCCCCTACCTCGGCATCCCCCTGTACCTCGCCTTCGGCGGCCGGAAGTTCCGGCGCGAGGCCGGCCGGCGGGCCGCCGTGGCGCTCCCCGGGGCGGCCGCCGACGTCCTGCGCGAGCGGCTGGTGGCCGGGGAGGAGGCGGCGCTGCGGGAGCGCGCCACCGGCCTGGAGTGGCTCGACGACGGCGTGGCGGCCCACCGGGCGCTGCTGCGGGAGATCGACGGCGCCCGCCGCACCATCCGCATCGTCACCTTCGTGGTCGGGGACGACGAGGCCGGGCGCTCGATCCTGGACGCGCTGGCCCGGCGCGCCGCGGCGGGCGTCGAGGTGCGGCTCCTGCTCGACGACCTGCTGCGGTTCCGGGCGCCGCGGGCGCACCTGGCGCGGCTGGTGGCCGCCGGCGGCCGGGTGGAGCGCTTCATGCCGCTGCTCCACGCGCCCTTCCGGGCCCGCTCGAACCTGCGCAACCACCGGAAGATCGCGCTCTTCGACGGCGAGCGCGCCATGGTGGGCGGCATGAACCTGGCGGACGAGTACCTGGGGCCGCGCCCGCGCCCGGACCGCTGGCGCGACCTGTCCCTCCTGGTGAGCGGCTCCTGCGTCGCCTCGCTCGACGCGGTGTTCCGCTCCGACTGGCGCTTCGCCGCCGGCGAGCTCCTGCCGGCGCCCCCGCCGGCCCCGGCCGGCCCCCCCGCGGGCGCGCCGGTCCAGGTCGTGCCGAGCGGCCCGGACGAGCTCGGCGACGCCATCTACGACGCCCTGCTGCAGGCCATCTTCGCCGCCAGGCGCCGGCTCTGGATCGCCACGCCCTACTTCGTGCCGGACGAGCCGCTCGTCAAGGCCCTGCAGCTGGCGGCGCGGCGCCGCGTCGACGTGCGCGTGGTGGTGCCGGCGCGCTCCAACCACCGGCTCGCCGACCTGGTGGCCGCGCCCATCCTGCGGGAGCTCGAGGCGGCGGGGGTGCGCGTCCTCCGCTTCGGCCCGCCCATGCTGCACGCCAAGGTGCTGCTCGTCGACGACGGGCTGGCCGCCATCGGGTCCGCCAACTTCGACATGCGGAGCCTGTTCCTCGACTACGAGGTGGCGCTGCTCTTCACCGGCCGGCCGGAGGCCGAGCGCCTGGCCGCCTGGTTCGAGGCCACCCTGGCGGGCGCGGCCGAGGGGATGCCGGCGCCCGGCCTGCTCCGGGGCCAGGCGGAGTCCTGGGCGCGCCTCCTGGCGCCCCTGCTCTGACCGCCGCGCCGGGCCGCCCCGCCCTTCAGCGGCCCCGCACCCGCTTCCAGTAGACGAGCTCCGCCACGTCCGCCAGCACCAGGCCCGGCAGCGCCCCCACCCGCGCCCAGCCGTGCCGCTCGTAGAAGCGCTGCGCCGCCACGTTGAAGTCGGAGCAGAGCAGGAAGGCGTGCGGGCTCGCCGCCGCCACCTCGGCCTCGAAGGCGTCGAGCAGCGCCCTCCCCACCCCGCGCGCCTGCGCCTCCGGCAGCACCGCCATGAGCTTCAGGTAGCCGCCCATGGCGAAGGTCCCCTCGCGGAGGAACCAGGCCAGGCCGGCCGGGCGCCCCTGCGCCTCGGCGAGCAGGAGCCCGTCGCCGCGTCCCAGCGCCGCCGCCAGGTCGGCCTCGATGCGGCCGGCGTCCCGGCCGTAGCGGGCCATCAGCGGCAGGCGGGCCAGCCCGGCGGCGAGCTCGGCGAGATCGGGGGCGGCGGCGGCTCGGAGCAGCATGGGGCACCTTCGGGTGGCGGTGGCGGTGGCGCGGGGAGGGAGAGGGCGAGGAGCGGCACCGGCCGCTGCCGCCGGGTGGCCCGGACGACGGCGCTGCCGCCGGCCGGCAGGTCGAGCCAGAGCCGGTCGCCCCCCGGCAGGACGGCGGCCGGGCGGCCGTCCACCCACCACTCCAGTCCGGGCGCCGGCGCGCGCAGGGTGAGGCCGGGGAGGGCGGCGGCGCCGTGGTTCACGAGCTCGGCGCTGCCGTCCTCCCGGTAGCGCACCTCCAGGTCGCCGAGGGCCCGCAGCCGGTCGCCCGCCTCCGACCAGGTGAGCGACTGCACCCGGCCGGCGTCCACCCGCGCCGCCAGCCGGGCCAGCGCCTCGTCGAGCTCCGGCGCGATGCGCAGGGCGCCGCCCGGCGCGGGGCGGAC